>UWSL01000010.1 GCA_900552975.1 uncultured Mycoplasmatota bacterium
AAACAATGTAGTTAAAAATAAAATTAATAAATTATTATTTTCATCATATCGTAGTTCTTTATTAAATCCTTTAACTTATCTTAGATTATTTACACATGTTTTAGGTCATGAAAATTGGTCACATTTTATGAATAATTTTCTATATATATTATTAATTGGTCCTATGATAGAAGAAAAATATGGTAGTTTAAATCTTCTTTATATGATATTAATTACAGCTGGTATTACAGGATTAATAAATTCCTTAAGACCCAAAAACATTTCCATTTTAGGAGCAAGCAATATTGTATTTATGTTAATTGTTTTAAGTTCATTTGTAAATATTCAAGCTGGTAAAATTCCTCTCACTTTGATATTAATTTGCTTATGCTATGTAGTAAATGAAATTATCGATGGCTTATCTAAAAAGGATAATGTATCTCACTTGGGTCACTTAGTTGGAGCTTGTTGTGGCATCTTATTTGGCTTTTATTTTTAATTTTTATTATAAAATTTAGACATATGGCGATTATATGTCTTTTTTATGTGCTAAATAATTGATTTTTTCCTTATTTTATAATACAATTTTATATTATTTAGAAAGAAGCAAGTCTAATTAACAAATAATAACATAAGATATATAATAGCTGATTGATATTGGCAATGATGAAGGAGTTAACTATGATAGATAAAGACATTGTCTTAAAAACTTACTTAGAACTTAAAAATGTTATATAAGTAGAAAAAGATAAAAATGGTAATATAATATATCATACTTTGGATAAAGATTTAGAAATATATAATGAATTATTAAATGATAATATTGTTCATAATACGAATCAATATTATCATAAAGGAAGTAAAACTTGGTATCAATTATTTAGTAAAGATATCAAACAAGATAATGAAGATGATTATCATACCATACACTTTTTAGAAGATATAACTAGTTTTAAGAACGAAGAAAAGAAATTAAAAATTGATGGATTAACTCACTTATTAAAAGATCGAAATGAAACTAGTTCATTAATGAATGATTATATTGAATGGGCAATTAAAAATAAAGAAAATTTTTCAATTATTATGACTGATGTGGATGACTTTAAAAAAATTAATGATACATATGGTCATAAATGTGGCGATTTAGTACTGCAAAAAATTGGAAAAATATTAATTGCTAATACGAGACATGCTAATGATTGGTTTGCTGATAGAAAAAGTGATATTGTTACACGTTTTGGTGGCGACGAATTTTTACTATTAATTAAAAATATATCTTTAAAAGATACCGAAAAGAAAATTAATGAAATTAAAGAAAGTATGGCAAAAGACTGTGTACAACTTGATAATAATGAATTTAATATAAAAATGAGTTTTGGGTATGTTAATATAGACCCTAGCACATTAGATACTTCTAAAAAAACTGATGAAATAAGAAATATGTTAATAAAAAAAGCAGACATTAATCTATATCAAGCAAAGAAAAATAAATAAATTTTAAAAACTTACACAAAAAGAGAAAAATGACTTTTCTCTTTTTAATATATTGCTTTTTTATTTGTGTCTCCTAAATGGGATTCACATCATAAGTAGCTTTTTTTACGGAAAATAAAGAGGTAAATTTGCTTTTTTTAATAATCAATGAGAAAATTTATATAGTTTTTATTATTATATTTAAGAATTAAATAAGGGGGATATTATGGATAGTTTACAAATTAATTTTGAAAAATTAATTCCCTATGCTATCGAAGCTTTTACTGCTATTTATGGTGAAGGATACCATGATATGATTGAAGAAAAATTAAATAATCTAACAATTTTTGATTACTTAGATGTGGATGGTACTGAGTCTTACATATGGCATTTAAAAGAAATAAAATCAAAGGAATTAAGTTTAAAATTTTTAGATTATTTGGGTTATGATGTAAAAAAGGATATAGAAAGTAAAAAATATTATAACCTAAGAAATGATGTTAATGATTTACTGAAAAAATATTTAGGATCTTGTAATCTTATATTTGATAATGATATAAATTACCATGTGTTATTAAAGGCTTTTGAAAAAAGCAATCCATGTAAACAAGAAAAAATATTAATCAATAAAGTTAATTTAATCAATAATTTTTTAAAAGAAAAGGGAAAAAGTATTACTTTAGCAGAACTTGATGATTTTTGTAAGACTGACGAATTTGCCATAATTTCATCAAAAATTAAAAAAGCCTTAATCATTTATAATAATTTAGAAAAAGAATATAGAAATTGGACCAAACAATTTGAAGCTATTGAAGAATATGTAAAAGCTGAAAAAGACAGAAAAAGAATTATCTGCGATAGTAAAAAAGAAAAAATGGTTACTGATGTTAATAGGGAAATAAATCCTGAAATTAAAAGAATTATAAACAATTGGAATATTGAAGAAAAATGGAATTTATTATTCGAAATTACTGATGAAGAAAATGTATGTATTATTGAAAATTTCAGACAAGATAAAATTGATCTTTTAAGTAATCCTTTAGTTGATTTAACAGCAAAATATTGGATAATGTATTGGCAAATAATCTACTTTGAAAAGTTAGGTATTAAATTCCCTAATAATTATTTAAATAAATGCATTCAAAGTGGTAATTTGGATAAATATATTAATTGGTTAAATAAAGAAAAAACAAAACAATTAATACCAAATCCATATTTAATTAATCATGTTACATCGCTAAATAAAAGAATGAAAGAAAAAATTGAAAGACAATATTTTACATCAAAAAAAGATTTTAAAAGAATTTATAAATTATTAAACAGTCAACACTATACAAAAGATATGTTATATACTAAAATGAAGGATAAAAAAGTTTGTATAATAGAAAATAGCAATTTAACCAAAAAAGTATGCTCTTCAGGTAGTTCTATTATGTTTTTTACTATAAGAGTTCATGATGGTGGTCAATTAGCTCATATTTTTATGCATGAATGTGGACATGCTATAGATCAAGGAGAAAATCGTAATGGATTCGAATGTTTTGATGATGAAGCAATGAATCCTTACAATCCAAAATATAGAAAATATGAAAGATTTAACGAAACGCTTAATGATATTTTAACTTTAGAAGCCAATTCATATTTGATAAGTCAAGGAATATTCTTAATCGAAAATGAAGAACTATTAAGTAATGATATTTTTAATCGTAATACTAGATTTGCGACAAAACAAATTGTTTACCCACTTCTTTTAAATTTTAGAGAGCAATTAATAAAAGCAAAAGTTACAGCGTCACCAATGGAGTTTATAAAATTAATTGGTCGAGATAATTTTGAAAACTTAGTAGATATTCTTAATAAAGTTGATTACCTAACTCAAAATGGTATGGAAGCTTTAAAAGAAAATCCCAAGTTAGAAAAAGAATATTTAAGGGAATTAGATAAATTAAACGATGTTTATAATTCGATTGATTTTTATTATAAAAATAATTTTGGAGAAGAAACATATTCTATTTAAGACAACATTATAAAAAACAACTTTTTCAAGTTGTTTTTTTGCTGTTAATAAGTTAATAGTTATTAACAAATTTATAAATCAATGTATTTAAATTTTTTGACCAAGATATGCTTTTTTTAAAATTGGAAATTCATTTAGTGACTCTATTGGCTTTTCTAAATTAGCAAGAAGAGCTTTAACTACCAAAAGATCTTATTTTGCACCATCAGAACAATTAGCATATTTTTTTATTAATTGTTGAGTTAACATATCTTCTTCACTGAAACCATAATATAAATGATTCATATAATAATTGCTATTATTGACGCTTAATGATTTAGTAAGATCAACTATTCTTTTAATATCACGTATATTTTGCGTAATTTTGTTTATTATTTCTGGTAGTGACGTACAATTTTCTGGTAGTGTCGAGCTAATTCCATTATAATTTTGCACTTCTGCATAATAATTAACAGCATTGACCATTGCTTTTTCACTAGCAATATTAGGGAAGATATCTTTTAATAAGAATAAATCATTTTTAATAGTAAATAACTCAGCATCTTCTTCATATTTTATGTACTTTTTATTTAATAAATAATAATTATCAAAGAAATATCTAATATATAACATTAATTGTGCATCGAATGCATCCATTTTTGTAAAATCTTTTATTTCATGATTATCCCAAATACACTTTCCTTGTAAAAAATGACGAAATTCATGACCTACACATATAGTTATTAAAACATAATAGGTATTTAAATCAATTATCCCAGATTCAACTATTTCTTTTAATCCTAGTATATTAGGAGTATTAATAAAAATTTTATGTTGGTTTTCAATATGTTGATACCATCCTACATTATTTCTTGTTATTTGATCTTTATCAGTTAGAATTACATTTATACAACTATTATCAATAGCTGAATAGTATTCAAGAATTTTATGGATAAATCGTAAAGTATCTTTTTCATTAATCATATTAGGCGTCATTAAGTCCCTTATTTCCTACCCGATTGTGTATTATATCATATTTAGTTTAAATATTTATATTAAATTATTTTTTCTTATAAAAAAGAAATATTAGTTCTTTATAGTTTATAGTATAATAAAAAATAATAAAGTTTTGGAGGAAGTAATTATGAATAAAAATTATGTTGTAATAATGCTATTTAACAAAAATTATGACAAACTTTTACTTGTTAAAAGAAACAAAAAGCCTTATAAAGGTTGTTGGAATGGAATTGGAGGAAAAATAGAAAATAATGAAACACCATATGAAGCAGCAATAAGAGAATGTATGGAGGAAACTGGTATTTTAATAACTAAACCAAAATTATTAGTTACATATGTTTATCCAGAAGATAATGTAATGAATAGTAATACTAGGTTAAATGTTATCTATGACTGTGTAGAAGAAATTGACGTTAAGGATAACGAAGAAGGACACTATAAATGGAAGAATATTGAATCAGTAATGAATCCTTTTGATAAGGAAATAGCTGGTTTATCTAATTTAAATCAATTTGTTAAAGAAATTTTAGACTTAGAAAATATTAAGAAATTTTATGATTAATAACTTAAGAAGGTGAAAAATGGGAACAATTGTTGTTGGTGGCCTAATAGAAAAAGATGGAAAGTTCTTATTAGTTCAAGAAGCAAAAGAAAAATGTAGAGGCAAATGGAATCTTCCTGCTGGACGATTAACTTCAAACGAAACAGTTTTGGATGGAGCTAAAAGAGAAATCTTGGAAGAAACAGGATGCAAAGTTGAATTGACAAAAATATTAGAAATTGGTAATAGAATCGCAGAAAATAATGTATGGTTATGTATTATTTTTGCAACTACTCTTTTAGAAGAAAATATAGTTTATGATAAAAATGAAATTCTAGATGTTAAATGGTTTAGTTATGAAGAATTACTAAATATGAAAAATGAACTTAGATCTTATGATTTGATAATTAATAGTATTTTAGCTTTTGTACATAATAAATCTGTAGATATAGATGTAATCAAAATTATAAAATAATGTTTATTTTGAAATTGTTAAAAATTAAAGAAATCGACGATAGAAAAAGCATAAACAAATTTCAATTCAATTGACATTTAACAGAAAAAAGAATATTTAAACTCTTAAAGTATATGTTATAATCTACTTATAGTAGAGGTGTTGTTATATGAAAAAAGAAAAAATAATCATTATAGTATTGATTATTATAATTGTTGGGCTTGGTGGATATATTGGATATGATAAGTTTTTAAGTAAAAATAATGAAGTTACTGAAAAAAATAATAAAGTTGAAGAAAAAGAAGTCGAAAAAGATAAAACAAATCAGGCAAATATAGAATCAAACGATTCAACTGCTAAAGTTATTAATTTCGACAGAAAGAACTGTCTTGATAAGGATTCAACTATTCTTGATGAAAAAAATTATTCTTTATTAAGAGATGGTCATGGTGAGTTCGTTTCAGATATAACTATGTCTATAGGTGAAAATGAAAAAACAGTAAATGTATATCTAACAAGCGATTCATTAATAGGAAAAAAATTAAATATTAAAGAAGATGAAAAACATGAACTTGTTTTTGATAAAAAAGTTGAATATATTTTTGGTGGTATTTTTTCAGCGGAGTATTATGGTGGAACTTCATACATATTCTTATTAGAAGATGGAACAATCGAACATATGGATCTTTATAAAATTTATGAAAATAATATTTATGAGCATAAGCTTGTTGAAGGTGTAAGTGATATTGTTAGATTTGACAATATATCAACTAATCCCAATGAAGGAATGGGAGCTAATTTTACTGCAATTGCGTATAAAGCAGATGGTTCTTTTTATGATTTATCTAAAAATGAAGCCTTTAAAAATGTTCTTAATAATCAATGGTAATCTATTGTTATTTCTAAAAACTAGCATAGCTAGTTTTTTTATTTATTAAATAAAAAGGCTACAAATAATATTATTTTTTGTATTGGATTTTAAATGATATTAGCATTAGATAGTAATGATAGAAGACAATTTGGTAAAATAAATGTTATAATATTTATGTATCATAGTGAGTATATTTAAACAATTTATTTAGTGAGGTACTCAAAACTATTAAAATCAAATACTTTATATATAAAGTATGAAGTATGTTAATTTTTTTATTATTAATGACATGACAGGATAATCAATATTAAATAAAGAAAGCTTAATTAGGTGATATAACATGAATGAATTTACTAATAAATTAAAAGAAATATCTAATCTATCAGAATTAGAAGGTTTAAACAATATCAATAGTAACCTTTTACTTTATGCTATTGCAAAGAGTGAAAGGTACGAATTATTAAATGGTGCTAATATAAAATTAGATCTTAGCGATAATACTACTCTTGAAAAATTAATAGATTTTTTACTTTCAGATGAAGATATACTTTATTTTATGCACAGAAATGGTTTCGCTTTTTCTAAAGATGAATTAAATGTAATATTCATTAAATTTATTCAAAAAGAGCAAGATTCATATAAATTTGATTGCTTTTTTAGAGATTTTTTCGATAGTAAAGATGAAACAAATGATTTTATAAAAGAGCATGAAGTTTTTTTCGAAAACTATATTAATGAAAAAAAACAAAGTATTTCATATGTTTTAAACGATTATGATAATTTTATTAAATTAGTCTTAAAAAATAATCATACCGAATTAGTTAATAATATAGAAAATTATTCCGTTGCAAATTTAAAATTGTTGGTTCAATCATTAAAACATAAAAATCAAATTTCATATTATTTAGGAAATGATAGATTTGCGCAACATTTATTTGATTTGAAAGAAGAATTAAATCCAGATGAATTTTGTACTTTAATTGATTTGTTAAAAGAAAAATCTATTTATTCAAGAAACAATAATAATTCAGATCTGACATCGTTTTCTACTCTAATAAAGGAAAACATAGATTATTTAGCATAAATTGTATCTCAAACAAAGTTAATGCCAAAATGTCTGGTAGAGTCAAGTATTTTTAGAGATGAATGTATAAAAAGAAATAGAATTGATTTAGCAGTTAAATGTATTTTGCCATCAGATATTATGAAAAATGAAGATCTAGTTAATGCATATTGTAATGAATTAAATATTGATTCCAAAATTTTTTATGAAAAAATAAAATGGTTATTGTCCTATTATGAAAAGAATAATAACATATTTAATAGTTTTATAGCAACGTCTTTAAAGAACAATATATTTAGTCTTAATACTGAACACTTCGAAAGATTTATAAACGATGTAGAAATTCAAATGGCTATATCTAAACTTGATGATAAAGAATTAGCTTTTTTATCTAAAATATTAAATATTTATAACTACAAGGATTATGACATTTCTCCTATGATAGCTAATATTATTAATAATATTAATAATTATCATGAATTAATTAATTCTTTAGATTTAGAAAATATAGCAGAATACGATTTAAGAAAATTAGTAAGTATTTTACAACTTCCAAATAATCAGTATCAAATTAGAAATCTAAGTACATTACAAAATTATGATAATTTAAAGAAACAATACTTTGTAAATAATTATTATAATAGCTTAATATCTAGTAAAGATAATTTATTAAAAATTCTATTTAACATAGATTTAAACGAAGCAGAATATATAAATTATAGATATTGTTATGACAATGACGATAATTGCATGCTTGAAAATTTACAAAATAGTGAACTTCCACAACAAATATATGATTATTTAGTATTAATTAATAAAATTGTTGAATGTTCTAATCAAAAGGAATTAATTGATTTATATAATAGTTTAAATAATGCTAAAATTTATGAGCTAGAAATACCTTTTGAATCATATTTAAGAGCCAAATATACACAACTATATTCTCAATCTCTTTATAGAATAAATGAAAGAAATAAAGTGTATGGACCTAAAGATAGTGTTTTAAAAGAAATAAATTATAAAGGAAAAAAGATACAAGTAAATATCCCAAGGGCTAATTTTAATTTTTTGGTTCATTGTGTTGGTTCTTGCTCATTAGCATCAGATGTTACAGATAGTAATTATAGAAATGATTGGTTAGATAGACCTCAATTACAAGATCACTTTGTTGCATGCAGTTATATAAATGAAAAAGGAATTTTTTCTATTAGGTCTCAAGGAAGTATTATTTTTGGTTTTGACACTTTGGAAAGTGGTTCAATTTTAGGAATGGGTAATACAGATATAGATTCAATTGGTAGATATGCAAATGCTTATAGTGGATCAAGAGAATTACAAAAAGGAAATGGTGCAAGAGCTAGATATTTTGTTCCGTCAGAGATTCTTAAGACCATAAATAAGAGATATAATGAAATAGTAATTGAACGAAGGAATACAGACAGGTTTAAAAATGAAAACTTTAAGAAAAAACCAGATTACATTATAATGATGGCCGAATCTATGGAGCAAGATAATTTTAATTATTTAGATACTCTATATCAAAATCAATTGTCTTTTTTGTCTGAAGAGGATAAAAAAATTATACGACAAATTGGAAGTGCTAGTAAATTAAAAAAATTTTTAAGAAAATACGAAGATATAATATCACAGAATGCTAATATTCAAGGTATTCCCTTAAATGATATGCTTAATAAATATGTTAACTTGACTATGAAAGCAAAATATTTTGAAGATTGTTTAAAAGCATCAAGTGAATTTGATATTCCTCTTGTTGTAATTGATAAAACATATTATTTCAATAAAATGTTAGCTAATTCGGTTATTTATGATGAAGCAACAATAGTAAGTATTTCTGAACTATATTCACAAGCGGATGAAGCAAAAAAGAAACAATTATTTAACATGGTTGCAAGTGGTAATGATATAACACAATTTATACAATCTAAAGCAGATAATGTTGTTAAGATTGGAATTTAAAAATGATATAAAAAATTTAAATTATAGTAATTGTATTAAAGGTGATTAATGTTCATAGTCGCCTTTTTTGTTTGATTTTAAGACAAAAAAAATCAATCTTTCGATTGATTTAATCTTAACGTCGCATTAGTGCGACGATTTTATCTTATGGAGCGTTTTAAAAACAACTTACTAACTAGATTCTCTTTCTGTTTATATTATAAGTCATTTTAGGTGTAAAATAAATATTTTTAGTGATATTTTTATTATTATCTTTGGTATAATTAGGACAAAGGAGGAACTTATGGAAAAGAAAAATAATAGTTTAGTTATCATATTAATGGGAGTAATTATTGTTATATTAGCGGTATTATGTGTATTATTTGCAACTGGGAAAATTAATTTAAAATCTAATGAACCTAGTAATGAAACAAATAATCAAGAAGTTGAAAATCAAAATATTACTAACAATGAATCTGAAAATCAAAATGAGATACAAAAAGCAAAATATGAAGGTCAATCATTCGTTGGATGTTATCAAATATTAAATCGTGATGGATTTGCAACTTCAAAATATGATTCTTCAAAACTTTCATCAATCGATTTAGAAATTCAATTATTAGAAGATGGTACTGCAAAAGTTGCTTATCAATTGAACGATCAAGGTCATCAAACTAAGAATCAATATGATGCCACATATGAACTTGTAAATACAACTACTGAACAAATAGATGGCGATTATTACAAAGTATTACAGTTAAAATTTAATACAAATGAAGCAAAAAATGATGACAATATTTCTTTTTTAGAAAAGGAAACAATTACTTATAATCCTGCATCTAATCCTACTGATGGGAGTCAAGCGTTTCCTAAATCGTTAGTATTTAAAGGTGGCGGTGGAAATATAATTCCATATATGATTAATTCAAACGAATTGAAATATATAAAATAAAGAAAATGCTATTTAACATTTTCTCGTGAATATGACTTAGGCATATTATTGTCTAGGTCTTTTATTTGTTCTTCTATTTTAGGTATTCTTGTTCTAATATCATTAATATAATTTTTAATATTATATAGTTCTTTGATTTTAGGTTTTAAAGATTCTAATTTAGAAGATATTTCTTTTTTAGTTTCTTCATCTTTGGTTCTTTGATATTTTCTTTGTAATTTTTCTCTAGTATCTTTTAAAATATCTAATTCATCTAAATATTTGGTTTCAATTAAATCTAGGTCTTCAATAGTCTCAATATTATTATTAGATAAGAATTTAGATTCTTCAGATATTTTATCAAGTTTCTTGGCTTCTAATCTCATTTCATGAGATAGGTGTTGATTAGAATATTTTTTAGGGAATACACCTAATAAATAACAATAATATAAATATAATTGTCTAATGCCTTTAAATGGACTTTTAGTATCTTCTAAAAATAAATTATACATACTTTTATTATTTAATTTCTTTAATGGTTTATAGTGAGAAGTATTAAATGTATTAATAATATTTTCAGTAGAATATTCAGATCCAAATATTTTTTCTAATCTAACTTTTTCTTTACCTTCAATATATACTGATATTTTATTATATCTTTGTTCTATTTTATAACCTAATGTTTTTAATCTATTTTTAAATTGGTCTAATACTAATGATTCATTAATAGCATTATCAACATCTTCTTTTACCATTTTATAGTATTCATTATTTAAGACTTTATATTTATAAGTATTATTGTAGTGTTCTTGTTCTTCTAGAGTAGATAATCCATATTCTTCACAAATACTATCAGAGATATGTCTTAACTTGGCTAAATTAGTTCTATTATTGTTATATTTTTTACCATCAATTCTAGATACGGAATTAATAATAAAATGATTATGAATATGATTTGTATTTAAGTGAGTTGCAACAACAACTTCGTAATCGTTAAACATTTCTTTAGCAAGTTTAACTCCAATCTCATGGGCTATCTCTGGAGTTACTTCTCCTTCTTTAAAAGATTGGTAAGCATGGAATCCTAAAATACCATCATTTTTATGATGAAAATCTTTAGTATCTTTCATAAAAGGGTAAGGATCAAATTCACTACAATTAATACCTGATACATAATGAATTTTTTCATTTTTAAAATTATAATCTTGATAAATTTCTTTTTCAAAAAATTTACTAAATTCTTCATTAAAAGTTTTTTCGGGGTTAATAATATAATCAATAGAATTTTTTAAATTGTTTTTGATGGACCAAATAGAAGTAGTCGCCATTTATAAGATACCTTCTTTATTTGGTATATTTGGATAGTGGTAGTACACATCCGTTGCTTGCTTATACCCCGAAAAAACAAAATATAAATTATTCATATACTTAATCATCTCCTTTAACTTCCATTATTTTAGGCACTAAAAGAATATTATCATCAATATTAATTCCATCACTAGTATAAGGACAACCTATAATTCCACCAGAGAAAAATTGGATTGATAAAGCTGTTTTATAGAATTCATAATCAGACTTTTTATAACCATTATGATTAAATTTTGATAAATAGATAATATGATATTTATCTTCAATTTTATTAACATCTTCTTTTGTCATTAAGCCTTCATATTTAATTCCTATTTCATTATTTTTTAGAATTTCATATAAATATTCTACATAATCTTGTTTATTTTTAGAGATAAATTCTTCTGTAAATTTAATATTTTTAATTTCAATATTATACTTATCATCTCTTGTTATTTCTAAACTTGATATTGTTCTTGCAATTAATTCTTTTTTAGTTTTACGATTTAGAGAATTCCATTTAAATGAGAAGCATAATTCTTTTTTGAAATAATAAATATTATCATCAGTAGGTTCTATATCTAAATGTTTTAGCAATTCTATCGTATATTCTTTAAATTCATCATTTGGATCGAGCTTGGCTTTATCCTTTGTTAGTTTATCAATTTCTTTCTTTATTTTTTCATTTTTATTATTAATAGTTTCTACTGATAGATTAGAACTTATATATAAATCTACTAATTTATTTGATTGTATTTTTAATTTTTCTATCGCTTTATCAATATTTTTTATTTCATTATTTATATTAGTATTAGGTACTATAATTTCACTATCTCTATCATACATGTATCTAACTAATTCATCTAATATTCTAGATAGTTTTTGTTCTATCTTATTAGAATTATAATGTAGTCCATGATTCTTACAATTAGGATTTTTACAAGTTAAATGATAATATTCTTTTTGATTTGGTTTACCTGAATGCTTATAAGTAATAGTAGAAGAAAGTATATTTCCACATTCAGGACATTTAACAATTCCAGAGAATAAATGGATATGTTCTCCATAATTACCATGTTTAATTTTATCTAATATTTTTCTTGTAATATCCCAAGTGGTATTATCAATTATTGGTTCACAATAATTATCAATATATAAAATATCTTCTTTTCTGGTGTATTTTCCAAAGGCAAATTTACCAATATAAATGCTATTAGTAAGAATATGATAGACTCTACTATCAGTCCATTTTCCATTAATTAAATAGGCTTCTTTTTCTTCCATAATAGAGGAAATTTCTCTTAATGAGTGATTATATTTATATAAATTAAATATTTCTTTAACAACTAATGCTTCATTAGGATTTATCTCTAAATGTCCCGTTTCTTTATTTCTAATATAGCCATAAGGTGGTTTAGAAGGGTGGATACATTCTAAAGCCATTTCTTCCATTGCTCGCTTAGTTCTTGCACCAATTTCCTTTCTTTCTCTTTGTCCAAATACTAAATTCATACCAAATATCATTTCACCATTTGCTGTTGAAACATCAAAAGGTTCTAATGTTAAGATTATTTTTACATTGTGTTCTTCACAATAATTTAATAACCAAAAGCCATCATAATTATTTCTAGTTAATCTATCAACTTTAATAGCAACTAGGGTATCTATTTTATGAGATTTAATGTCAGTTAATAATTTTTGCATACCAGGTCGCATTAAATCTTTACCAGAATAACCTGCATCATTATAGACTTCAATAATATCAATATCGTTATTATCACAATATTCTCTTAACATTCTTAACTGAGATTCAATTGAAAAACCATTATTTCTTTGGTCATCAGTTGAAACTCTTAAATATAAAGCTCCTCGTTTTTTCATAAATTTTCAACTCTTTTCTACATGGATAATCCCACAAAAAAAGAGTCATCAGTTAATACTAACCAATGACTCTAGACATATCATAATCATAATTAAATTTCAATCTACATTTCATTTATCATCAACTCCTGTATACTCTTTGTAGGATAACTAAATTATATAGATTAAATATTATTAAGTCAATGGTTTTTATTAAGTTTAACTAACAGTATTTCTAATTCATTAAAATCATATTTCTTGTTATATTCTTTAATATAGTAGTTTTTATTACTAATTTCATTTAGTTTATATTCATATATAGTTAGATTAATAGGTTTAGTAATAATATATTTTATTGGTTCAACAACTTTTAAATTAGTAAGATTAATTGTTTTAATATGTCCAACTTTAGTTTTATAAGTAAAGTTTTTAAGTAGTTTAAGTATTTCTAGGGTAGGGTTAAGTGATTCAACGATTTTAAATTCTAACATAAGAAAAAGTCCTCCTTCCTAGAAAGAGAACTTGTAATTAGTTATATTCTTTATATTATATGCCTTGCCAAACTGACTGACGAGGGCAAAATAAAAACTTACAAACCATTACAGTTCGTAAGTTGATTTCAAATGGAGCAGATGATGGGAATCGAACCCACGTTATCAGCTTGGAAGGCTGAAGCTCTACCATTAAACTACATCTGCATAACCAGTAGGCAATATTAATTATAGCAGATTTTTTATAAAATGCAAGTGTTTTTGCCTACTTTATAACTTTTTTTAAAGATTATTCGATGTAAGATATTTTCTTACTTCTTCAGAGTCATCTAAGTGAATTTTAGTATGTCCTATTATTTGATAATCTTCATGACCCTTACCTAATATTAAAACAACATCATTCTTTTCTATCATATCTAGTGCTGTTTTAATAGCTGTTTTTCTATCTAAAATGACTTCATAGTTATCAGTATCAACACCAGCTAAAATGTCATCCATTATTTTTTGTGGATCTTCTGTACGAGGATTATCACTTGTAAAGATACAATAGTCTGAGTTATGAGCAGCTATATGTCCCATTATCGGTCTTTTCTTAGGATCACGATCGCCACCACAACCAACGATTGTTATTACTCTACCCTTTTTATTTTCAGTAAAGGCTTTTATTATCTTTTCAACAGCATCTGGAGTATGTGCATAATCAATAACCGCTTCGCCATCTTTAACTTTTATTTGTTCACAACGACCTTTAGGCGGACAAATTTCTGGAGTTTTTGCCAATATTTCATCGATTGAAAAACCTAGACAATTAACTAAAGATAAACATGTTAAATAATTATAAACATTAAAGGCACTTCTTAATTTAGTTTCTACTTCATATTCTTGACCGTTAGCAATAAATTTTATAAAAGTTCCATGTGTAGTATCATGATATGAAATAATTTTATAATCTTCTCCATTGATGCCAAGAGTTTTGTTATTATCATAAGCTTCTAACCAAAATTTTCCGTAACTATCATCCATATTAATTATCATTGGACCTATTAATTGTTTTAGTATCAATTTTTTGGCTTCAAAATAGTTTTCCATTGTTTTGTGATAATCAAGATGATCTTGTGTTAAGTTGGTAAAAGCAGCCACTTTGAATTTTAATCCTTTAACTCTACTTTGATGTAAAGCATGGGAACTAACTTCCATCATAACGTTTTTACATCCTTTTTCTTTGGCTGTTAGAATTAATTCATATAAATCTAATATATTAGGAGTTGTATTAGGTATTTCAACGACATCTTCATCTGGAATGTAAAAACCAATTGTACCTATGTAAGCTGTTTTACTTCCTAATTTGTTAAGTAATTGATAAGTTAGATAAGCAGTTGTTGTTTTACCATTTGTTCCTGTTACACCAATAATATTAAGTTCATTTACTTGATCTTGATAATTATCACTGATATAGTTTGTAAGCCATTCATTAGTGTTTTCTACAACTTCTTGTTCAATATCACATTTAACTTTATGTTCGACAACGGCTTTAATTGCGCCATTTTCATAAGCTTTACTAACAAAGTCATGGCCATCAACTGTACTACCTGGTAATGCAACAAAAATATCACCTGGTTTAATTTTTCTAGAATCGATTTTAATATTAATCATTTTTTCACCTCTATTAATATCTTATTATTTTTTTATTTAATTAACAATTTTCACCAATCCACACTTATAAATTGATATTAAGTATTAATCCACACTTTCAAAAAATTGTTTATACCAAACTAAGAATGTATAAATTGTCCATACTTTCTTATAACAATCTTTTTTACCTGATTTATGTTGTTCTAGTAATTTTAAAATTCTTTTTTGATCAAAGAACTTTTCAGCAGTAGAACTTTCAAATTCAACTTTGATTTGATTATAAAGGTCATCTTCTCTAATCCATTCTCTTAATGGAACAGGGAAACCAAGTTTTTTCTTTTTGTATGATTCATTAGGAATTACTTCTTTAGCAGCTGCACGTAAAGCTGGTTTAGTAGTTTCTTTATTAACTTTAGCACTTGTTGGCAACTGACGAGCTACTTCATATACTTTATTGTCCAAGAATGGGGTTCGTGCTTCTAAACCAAACATCATAGTATTGCGGTCAACAGCATGAAGGAAATCTCTGACCAACCAGAAATAGAAATCAATAGCTTGACGTTTAACCATATTAGAATTATCTTTATATTTTTCATAAAATGGTTTAACAATATCTTTAGTGTTTATTTGATTTGGACATTTTACAATTTTCATAGCTTCCTCATCACGGAATATTCTTCCTAAGCCAATATTGTAATCTTCTAATTTACGACCACGACGGTAAATAAAGTTGAAGCCCCTAGTTTCTGGGAACAAGCCTGCAAAAGATGAGGCAAGACGACGAATTGGATAAGGTATTTTCATATACCAAGCTTGATCTACTTCTTCCTTGTAAGTGTTGTATCCACCAAATAATTCATCAGCTCCTTCACCTGACATAACAACTTTAACATCTTTGGATGCTATTTGAGCAACAAAGTATAAGGCGATAGCTGATGGATCAGCTAGTGGTTCGTCCATATGGTACATTATGTTAGGAAAAGCCTTAATATACTCTTCTTTGGTTATTTTCTTTGATTTATTAGTTATTTTTAATTTTTTAGCTAAATCCTTAGCATATGATATTTCATCATATTTAGGATTATCATAGCCTACAGTATATGTTTTATCAGGCTTAGCTAATGAAACTAAGTATGAGGAATCAATTCCACTTGATAGGAAAGAACCGACTTCAACATCAGCTATTTCATGATGTTTTACAGAATCTTTCATGGCTTCTTTTATTTCCTTTACTATTTCATTCATATCTTTATCAGTTTCTTTAAATTCTAAGCTAAAGAATTCTTCAATTTTTTTCTGACCATTTTTATATATTAATTGATGACCAGGTTCAAGACGATAAACTCCTTTAAAGAAAGTTTCTTCAGTCGGTGTTGAATTAAAACATAAATAAGCTGATAGAATATCTTCATTTAATTCTTTTTTAAATTCAGGATGATCTAAAAAAGCTTTGATTTCTGAAGCAAACATTAGGGTATCATTTGATTCATAATAATAAAGTGGTTTTATGCCCCAGCCATCACGAGCCAAGTATAATTCTTTATTGACTTTGTCCCAAATAGCAAAAGCAAACATTCCTCTTAATTTTTTGGTCAATTCATGTCCCCATTCTTCATAGCCGTGAACTAAAACTTCTGTATCAGTAGAAGTTACAAATTGATGATTTTTCTTTTTAAGTTCTTCTCTTAATTCAACATAGTTATATATTTCACCGTTGAAAACTATAACAACTTCTTTGGTTTCATTGTAAATTGGTTGATTACCTGTCGATAAGTCAATAATTGATAGACGACGATGTCCCAATGCACATTCATCATCAAGGTAAAAGCCTTCAGCATCAGGTCCACGATAGGCAATACGATCGGTCATCTTTTTTAATATTTTCTTTTGTGGTTTCTTTTTACTTATATATCCTGCTATTCCACACATTTTTTTCACCTCTATTTTTTTGTAACATAAGTATAATAATCATTTTTGATAATCATTTTACTAATACTGAATGCATTAGCTACTTTGTTATTAATTGTGTTTATGTATTCATTTTGATTTTCAAGTGTTTTGCCTTCTTTTAAGGTAAATTTCTTTGTTTGTGAATCATAACTACCATAATCAGTAACCCAACTACGATTAGAGAAAATGGCAATTCCATCAGTATCGCTTAGAATATCTTGTCCTACTATTAAACGGGAATCATACTCAACGCCAAATAAATTTAAGATAGTTGGTAAAACGTCAATTTGACTACCAACTTTTGATACAGTAATTGGCTTTTTCATTTGATTATTCCATAAAATAAAATTACTATGATTCACTTCTATTGTACCATCTTTTTCATAAGATGACACTTCATTCATTTCATCTGTTGACAACGTATATGGATAATGATCACCCACTAAGGCTATCACTGTATCATCTAGTTTATTATTTTCTTTTAATTCTTTTATTAATTCTTCAAGCATTTTATCTAATTCCATTTGAGCTGCTAAGTAGTATTTTACTGAATCACTATAGGTGGTTTCATTTAGGTTATCTAGATATTTTTTAGCAATATTGTCACTGTTATTATAAGGAGAATGACCACTTACAGTAACATAGTATGTTGCAAAATTATTTTCGCTTGATAAATAATCACCTGTTGATTGTTTAATTAAATCTATATCACTAGGTAGCCATTTACAATTCATACGTTTTTCTAATCCATTGCCACAGCCAAGATAATTATTAAAACCAAGAGTAGCCATCGTTTTATTACGTTTATAGTATGTGTATGTCCAATTATGATAGCTTTGTACTTGATAACCAATTGCAGAAAAGGAATTACCAAGGGCATATTTTATATTAGGTAATTTACTTTTCCATAAGCTTAACGTTTCCTGAGTAGGAATTAAGCCTGTCGTTGCTTGAAATTCACCACCAGTTGTACTTAGAAAAACTGGTGAATAAAAGTTTTCAAAATCAAAACCTGTATGTATTAGTTTGTATAATGTGGGTGTTCTTTCTTTGTCAACGGCTATTTCATTAAATCCTTCGGCTAAGATGAAAATTATATTTTTACCTTTAAACATACCTGTATATTTATTTTTTTTACTAGCTTCTTTGTTACTAATATAGTTATTTAAGCTTTTTATTTCATTATTTGTAGTTTCGCTATTTAAATTCAAGTCAAGGATATTATAACCATAATCTTTTTCTTTGGTAATGTTTTTATCGTCTATTTTTAATATAGTATTCTCACTTATTATTTCATTATCATAACCAAATAATTGCCTTTTTATATCTATTTTAGTATAAGTAAGTAGTCCAAAGTTGTCGATGATACTTAAAGAATCGTCAATGTTAAAATATAATTTATATGCTGATGATGATTTTTCTTTTTGAGGAAGTAAGAAAAGAAATGTTGACAAGTAGGCAGTTATAAACAAAATTAAACTAGTACTTGTTTGATATTTATTATATTTTTTTAAATTTATTCGACTTTTTAAAATAATTAATAAAATTAAAGGGAGAAGTAAGATTAAAAACGGAAAGAAATGATTTATAATTGTATCTTTTATTATATTTGTAAAGTCCAATGCTTGATTAGCTAAGCCAATTGTAGAAAAAGAAAATGGAACAGAAAATAAAGTGTAAAAGATATACTGAATTTCAAAATAGATTGTTATGATAACAGTTATTGTAAATAAAAGAACTTTATTTACTTTTTCTTTACTCAGTTTACAAATCAAACCTAAAATTATTGCTATAGGTATAGTAAAAATGAATGTATATAAATGACCTAAATTAATAAAATGTTTACATAAAATTATTTTTACAACAATTTCTAAAAAGAGAATACTTACAAAAAAATAAATAGATGGGTTAAGTTGTTTTTTATTCATTATCTTCGCTTCTTTCATAATTCGATATTATACCACAAATGGTTTAAGTTATTTGATTTATCTACTTTTTTCGACAAAAAAAGAAACTTTCGTTTCTAATTTTTAATAAGACTTAATTGTACTTTTTGCTTGGCTAAGTCAATATCTGTTACATAGCAAGTTACAATATCTCCCACATGAACAATGTCATTGGGATTCTTAACAAATGATTTACTCATTTTTGATATGTGAATTAAGCCATCATCATGTAAACCAATGTCTACAAACGCACCAAATGAAGCAACATTTCTAATTGTTCCTTGCAATTCCATTCCTTCTTTTAAGTCTTCAATCTTTAAAATATCACTTTTTAATACCGGTGAATCTAATTCATCACGAGGATCTAAACCAGGAGTTAATAATTCCTTTATTATATCTTTAACAGTATAAATATCACTATGTAATTTTTCTGATAATTTTAATGCGTCGGCTTTTTTTAAATTTTCCTTAAATTCATCTTTATTAATATCGCTAATATTTAAAGACAATTCGTTTAATATTTTATCTGTTAAATCATAGCTTTCTGGATGGATTCCAGTTTTATCAAGAGGATTAGTACCATCTGGAATTCTTAAGAAACCAATAGCTTGTTCATATACTTTAGCACTTACTCCTTTTATTTTTTTTATCTCATCACGACTAGTTATTTTCTTTTCTTCTTTGTATTTATAGATATTTTCAATAACATTTTTAGTTAAGCCAGAAACATACTTTAGAATACTTTTTGAAGCAGTGTTTACATTAACCCCTACTTCGTTTACTACTTTAGATGTTGTAAAATCAAGTGCTTCTCCTAAATTTTTTTGATTAACATCATATTGATATTCACCCACACCAATTGATTTTGGATCAATTTTAACTAGTTCAGAAAGAGGATCTTGAATACGACGACCAATCGATACAGCACTTCTTTTTTCGACAGCTAAATCAGGAAATTCTTCGATAGCTAATTTTGAAGCACTATAAATTGAAGCACCGGCTTCTGAAGTTATTACATATTTGCATGGTAAGTTAAATTCTTTAATCATTTCGGCACAAAACTTTTCAGATTCACGAGAAGCTGTTCCATTACCAATAGAAATTATATCAACATGGTATTTTTCAATTAAATTTTTAACAATTATTTTACTTTGAGTAATGTATTTTTCTTGGTTATTACTATTAATAAATGGTTTTATAACAGTTGAATCTAAATATTTACCATTTTTATCAACCACAGCTAATTTACAACCATTAACGTATCCAGGGTCGAAACCTAGAACAACCATCCCTTTAAGTGGACGAGTTAGTAGCAAATGTTCCAAATTTAAGCCAAATGTATCAATGGCCATTTTATCTGCTTGTTCTGTTAATTCACTTCTTATTTCTCTTTCAATACTAGGTAAAATAAGGCGTTTTAGTGAATCTTTAATACTATCTTTAACTAAATCTGTAACAAATGATTGAGAATTTTTAATTAATTTTTTTTCTAAATAACTTACAATTTCATCATTGTTCATATCAAGAGAAATAGTTAAAATCTTCTCTTTTTCTCCTCTGTTTAAAGCTAAAACTCGATAATGTTTAATATACTTTATTTTATCTTGAAAGTCATAGTACATTTCGTAAGTTTTTTTCTCATCTACAGCATTCTTTTTTAATTTAGAAGTTATAGTACCATTTTGCCATACATTATTCCTTATCCATTTACGATATGAAGCATTGTCACTTATCCATTCAGCAATGATATACCCAGCACCTTCTAAAGCTATTTTGGTATCTTTAATTGTTTCATTAACAAATTTACTAGCCATATTTTCTAATGTGCCTGTTGTTGGAAATGACATTATCATTTTAGCTAGAGGTTCTAAACCATTTTTAATAGCTTCGCTAGCTTTAGTTTTTTTCTTTTCTTTAAATGGACGATAAACATCTTCAACTTCTGTTAATTTCGTACATTTCATTACTGACTCTTTTAATTCATCTGTTAATAAACCTTTTTCATCAATAAGTCTTATAACATCTTCTTTACGATTAAATAAATTTTCTTGATATTTATATTGTTCTTCAATTACTCTTATTTGATCTTCATTTAAATTACCTGTTTTTTCCTTACGATATCGTGCTATAAAAGGAATTGTAGCACCATCTTTAAGAATATTTAAGACTTCTTTTATTTGTTGCTCTTGTAATTTTAATTCTTGAACAAGATAGTTTATAACTTCTTGATTTATTATTATTTCTTCCATTTTTAATCACCTTTTCTATTATATCAAAAGAAAATAAAAAAAAGAAAAGTAATTTTACTTTTCTTTACTTTTACCCTGAACCTCTATCTTTAGTAAAACTTTAATATTAGTCAAAGGAAAAGACAATATAGTAAAAAACTATTTTGTCTTAGTATTTTTGTTCTTGGTATTTTTTTTTGTTGAAGTATTTTTATTATTTGGGGATTTTTCAATTTTAGTTTCTTCTATTTTGTTTAGTGTATCACTTTCAGATGTACTTTTAGCAGCAGCAGTAATTATTTTTTGAACTTCTAAAATACCAGTTTTTTCCAATTCTTCGTGGTAATTCATAGCCATTCCTATAACAAATATGTAAGCTAAAAAATAAACCCACAACATTAAAATAATTATGTTTGCTAAGCTTCCGTAAAAAACAGAATAATTAGCATAATGAGAAATATAATAAGAATAAATGTCTGTTATTACTACCCATCCAAATGTTGTGAAAATTGCCCCACCTGTTACGTTTCTACTAGGAATCTTTTTATCAGGAGCCATTGTATAAATTATTTTAATAAACAAGAAGATGAACACCCATGAAAAAGGTCCTTTTAAGAAGTTTAAAATTGATATGACCATTTTAGTAGTTTCAACATCGAGGTTAAAATAATGTAATAAGTTAATTATACTATTTCCTAATAATGGAGCTATTAAAATGAATAATACTAATATAACAATTATAATTTCCATAATTATGGCTTTAAAACGACGACGAAAAAAACCAGAATCTTTTATACCGTAGATAGTATTTGAAGCAACTATTATTGATGCCATACCATTAGAAGCTATAAAATAACCAATTGCTAAAGTAACAAAGAAAGCTGGTGTTATTTTTGAAGCCGTAAGGATTGGTTCTAATAAAGCTGTATAGTCACTACCAAGAGTATTTCTTAATAGTGTAGAAACCAAATTATTAGAAATATTTAAATATGAACAAGCATATCCTATTAAGGTAATTGTTGGAACCAAGGATAAAAAAAGAAAAAAAGATATTTGGCCTGGTAAGATTAACATTTCGGGACGCCAAAAGGCATCCCAGAAACGTTCAAAGAAAGGTTTTCTCTTAGCTTTCATTAGTTTTCAGCCTGTTCTATCTTTTTGTTCTTCATATCTTCTACCGATTCATTTATGGCATCTTCAATTGTTTTCATGTCATTTACTATCATGCTATAACCAATTGCAGCACCATATTCATAAGGTAAAGATTTAAATTCTTTATTAAGTTTTCTAATGTAGCTAACAATTTGTTTTTCTTGATATCCAACTAAATATATTAAGAATTCGTTTCCGTCTGTTCTCATTATATCTGAATTATCTAGCTGTGTTTTAATTAAAATATTAGCTGTAGCTTTAATTTGGCTATCACCTTGTTCATATCCTAAAGAATCATTTATTTCTTGAATTTGATTTAAATCAATGATGATAGTTGCTTGGGGATAAATAGTATTTTTATTCCAATTGGCAACATTTTCATTTAAGTAATTTCTATTTTTTAGAGATGTTAATTGATCAATATACTTCATTTTATCTTCTTTTTTGATTTTTTTAGCTATTTTTATTTTCTTAGATGAACGATATGCAAGGAATAAAATGACAAAAATTATACAAATTATAATTAATGAATATTTAGCTATTTTTCCTAAAATAGTACCTGATTTTATTGTTATTGTATGATTATGAATTCCACGTACTTGAATAGTATTTGGATCTAATGTTTGAATATATTTACTAAACAAAAGATTAAAAGTTTCGTCAGATGAAATATAGAAATTATATGTATCAGATAAAACGTTACGATATCTAGTATTATAATCATCCAAAATATTTTTACTATAATAGTCAAAACTTAGTTCATCTATAACGATTATACTATCTTTTTTAGCTATTTTCTTTAAATCTTTATCATTGGCATATGTTTTTATATTAATATTACCAATACTATTTAAATATTTTTCTAATATACTATTTTTTAAAACATAGACGTTTTTATCACTTAAAGAATTTATAGAGTTTATGACTAAATCATCGTCTTCTCTTGTTACTATGTCAAAGGAAATATTATTTAAGGAATCAATTTTTTGGTACTCTGTTTCTAAGTTATAGTAGTTATAGAATAAATCTATTTTATTATTTGCAATGGCTTCGGTGAAACTGTTAAAATTTTTATATTTAGAAAAACTAAATTCTGTTTGACTAAAATCGCTAAAATTAGAAAGATATTCGCTGATGATTCCACCATATGTGCCACTTATTAAAACTTCATAAGGATGATTATCTACAAAACCATAGTTATATGTTTTGGCTTGAATACTTGTTAAATCTTTATCAGAAATATTTAAAGCAGAAACAAAAGTTTTTAACTCGTTATTATTATAAGATTCTTTTAAGTTTTTTTCTTTCCATGTATTATAATATTTTTCTATTATGGAGCTTAAGTTATCATTATTTTTATCATATACAACATATTTTTTTAAATCACTAATGTGGTAATCTATATTGTAATTTGATGTCAAGATTGATGATAAGTTTTCCTCTAATGGAACTATTGCGTATTGAATAGCTTCATTGGCTTCGAGAGATTCAAATAAGTTTGTAGAAGTTTCATAAGGTGTTAAGAAAGATCTACATCCCATTGATGGATAACATTGACCATTTCCATTTTTATCAATTTTAAGTTTCTTCATCATC
>UWSL01000011.1 GCA_900552975.1 uncultured Mycoplasmatota bacterium
AATTTCTGTATAAGCATATGTTATTGTAAAAAAACTAATAAATAATATTAAAGTATATATTATCTTTTTCATTTTATCACCTACTAATCTCTCATTGTTGGACAAACATCTTCTCCACAACTTTTACCTTCTGGAGCCAAACAAGTATCTCTAATATACCAAATAGTATTTGGTTCTTCATCATCACCTGTATCATAGTAAACTTTTAACATTGAATTATCTGCTTTTTCAAGATACTTAATCTCTGTTCCATATTCTAAATAAATATCATTATATATATCAAGATTATATGAATTGGCTTTATGTAGCCAAACTGTATCATTACAAATATATAATTTTTCACAACCTGAAGCATCAGAATCGCTACAAGGCTTTTTACAAGTTATTGTTTTTTTTGTAACTTTTTTGTCATAGCAGGCTTTAACAGTTCCATCATTACTAGGATATTTACACGTGGTTGTTCTTACCTTTGTTTTAACTGTTGCTCCTTTTTTTAATGTACATTTAGACCATTTTTTTGTACAGACCTTATTAAATCCTCCACAAGCTGCTCCACCAGTTGTAACATCACTACTTTCACATCTTACTGAACTATCTATTGTCGAATAGGCTAACCTATTATATGTTCCTCCACAGGCATTAGAGCATGTTCCTCCATCAACATAAGTAATACCTCCACAGGCTGCTCCACCAGAAGTCAAATCTTTAGTTTCACACCTTACTGAACTATCTATTGTTGAATAAGCTAATCTATTATATGTTCCTCCACAAACATTTGAACAGGTTGTACCATCAACATATGTAAAACCTCCACAATCTCTAGAACAAGAATTACTACTACTTTCTGTTAATGTTGCGCAAGCTGTCCCAGTATACTTATCTTTCTTACCTTGATATTTTGTAGCATATTGTTTTCCTTCACAGATGTTTGTACATGCTCCATAATCATTACCACATGTAGAACCTCCATTATCAATTATATTAGAATTAACACTACAACTCTTATAGACCTTATAATTACCAGATTCTTTTACATTTGATATTAAACCAGCCTTATCCTTAACCCAAACATAAAATTTAACATCACCCCCATTTTCATAAGATATACCTGTATTCCTTGTTACTGTTTCTATAAAGTCCTGCCATTGACATAAACCAACATTATTACTTGTTTGAACGCATAACTGATCAAGACCACTGATTTGATCATTAGCTTTAACTTTAACATAGACATTATTAGTATTATATCCACTATTTTGTGATGAAACACTAACCTCTGTAACAACAGGTTTAGTTGTATCTACTTTAACATTTACTGTATTTGAAGAATCTTTACCTGCTAGTGATTTTACTGCACAAGTATATACTTGATCCTTAGTATCTCCTTGTTTACTTAAAAAAACACTACCAATATTACCATAACCAACATAATTAGAATAATCTTTAGCACTACCTTTTTTTATTCCATAATAAATACCACTTACTCCAGCAACATTTGTTTTAACTTTTGGTACAACTTCTGATGTATACCAATCTCCATTTCCTTTTGTTCCCTCAAATTCTATACTACATAATGGTACTGCCTCATCAACATTATTAATCATTATTTTATTTTTAGGATTAGTTGATATATTACCAACCATATCTTCAGTCCATATATTGAATTCACCTACAGTAGGTGTTTTAAATTCTTGCTCATATTTACAATTCTTACCATCTTTATCACATAATTCCACAGGTTCAACTCCAGGTGAGTCATAAGAAGAACCAACACCAATATAAACACGACGTGCCCCACTACCATTGCCATCATCAGCTTTAACAATTACTTTTTGCTTGTTCGTTACCCATTCTGCATCAGCAATTACGGAAGCTGTTGCTTCTTCTTTATCAATACGAATATTAACAACCTTACTTTTACTAGTTCCATCATTTAAATTATAAGTAATAGTTACTTCACCATTATATATAACATCTGCATCAACATTAAATACATTATAATATTTATCAGGATTTAAAATATAATGTAACTTATCTTCTGCATCTTCATAATAAGAATGATTAGTTACTTGCTTTTCAATACTATTTCCTTCAAAATCATAAGTAATACTTATCGTTTTATTTTTATAATCATCACTAAAAACAATTAAAGAAATTGGTTGATTAGTCCATGATAATTGATTATTACTATTTAGCTTAGGGGACGTATTAACCTTTTTTTCTTTTGCAAAAACTTTTATTTTTTTATCATCTAATACTTGTTCTGCTAAATTACAATTTTTAGTTTTTTCATCATAATTAACAACTATTTCACCCTTTTTATAAGAAATTTTTACTGTATTACAAATCATATTTTTATTATCAGTAGGATTTATTATCTTAGCTAAGCCATCAGCTGATACTTCATCAGCTGTTAAATATCCTTCAACTACTAGTTTGTTAACAGAGATTATAGTTGCTTTATCAATATTATTTTCACGAGCCCATTTACTAGCTGCATTATTTATTTGTTCTATTTTTGCTTCATAAGCTTTTTGTTTAGAATTATTACTAACTCCTCTATATACACCAATCGCTACAACAGACAAAATTCCAATAATAGCAATTACAGCTAACAATTCAACTAAAGTAAAACCTTTATTATTTTTATTAATTACTTCAACCATCTAAAACACCACTCTATTCTTTATCAGTATATCATATATTTTTCCAAAGAAAAAGTAATCAGAAATCTGATTACTTTATAAATTTGTATTATAAACCAGCAAATGGTCTAATAGTACTATTACTATCAGAAGAAACTGCAGATGGATTAGTAGTACCATTATCAGTTGTAGAATTACTACTAAAATCACTATCGTCACTTACAGGTGTAAATTCAGTTTGTTTATTTGCTTCAATTGCTTTTACAATTTGATTAAGTTTTTGTTTAAACATAATTTCTTCTTCATCTTCATAACCAAGAAAATATATTTTATCTATTTGATCATGATCAAATAAGCAAACTTGATTTGAACTTAGATAACCCTCAGGATATACACATCCACTATAATCATAAACCTTTTCTTGATTTTCTTGAGCTACTGAACAAAATCCAGTAATCATAGCTCTTTTTTTACCACCCTTTAAAAGAACAACAGTTCCTATAGGTAAATATTTTTCTCTCATACTATTCCTCCTAACCTTTTTATCCTAAACTAGCACCATTGCCGTTACTATTAACTCCATTTAATAATTGGTCATCACTTATTCCAACAGTATTAGCAGAAGTACTACCAGTATTAGTAGTTGGATCTTGAACACCATTGCTTGGTAATGAAGTATCAGTATTAACACTAGAATTATAAGTATCTTTCTTATTAGCATTTTGAACATTCTTCAAATATGTTTCTCTAGCTTTTTCATAATTTGCTTTACTAGTTTCATATGAAGTTTTTGCTGTTTGTGAAGCTTCATACTTAGTATTAGCATCTTTTAATGCTGTATTATAATTTTCAACAGACTTATTATATTTTTCTATTTGATCATTAGACCATTTAGAAGAATCTTTTTGAATTTCAGAAACATACTTATTTTTCAAGTTTGTTTCAATCTTTTGATATTCATTAACTTTAGTTGCATCCCACTTAGTTGCATCACCATTTTTCTTAATAAATGCATCCTGTGCAGTTTTTAGTTCTGTACTATATTTAGTTTGTTGTGTAGTAGACCAATTCTTTGTATCACTCGCAACACTCTTAACAATTTCTGCTTTAGTTGTTTCAACAGTCTTTTGAGCTTCATTAACTTTTGTAATTGATTCTTGAGCTGTCTTAACAGACTCTGTATATTTAGTAGTTGCATCAGTAAGAGCTGTTTTAGCAGTTGCAACTGTAGGATCAGCACTAGCATTAGATAATAATGCTTCACTAGATCCGTCATAGAATCCATGACAACATTGTCCCTCATCATATGCCGTATCAAAATCTTTAACACCATCTGCCTTAGCTAAATTATTAGCCATAGTAGCAAGTTGTTGTCTTTGATCTCCTTCTATTAATGCACTAGTTACTAAGTTTCGATCTTGAATTATATCATTAATATCTATTTCTGTATAACCATATTCTTTTAATTTATTTATTAACTCAGTTTTATCTTCAGCTTCAAATAACTTATTAGCTTCCTCAGTTATTTTAGCACGATTTTCTGCTATCTTAGCATCGCCTTGTGCTTCAAATTGTTCACGAGCTAGTTCATCATAATCCTTAGTTCCTAGGTCAGTTTCAACCTTTTCTGGTAAATTACCACGTTCTTCTTGTTTTGTAACTTCAACAGGTGGTTCAGCATTCTTAGTAGGATCTTTATCCTTATCTTTTGTAGGATCTTTATCCTTATCTTTTGTAGGATCTTTTTCTTTCTCTTTTTCTTTTTCTTTATCAGAATCAGTGTTGGAATTATTGTTATTGTTAGAGCTTCCTCCACCGGATGTTCCGCCACCAGAGCTTCCGCCACTAGAGCCTCCACTACTTCCAGAACCTCCACCAGAATAATTTCCACTACCTCCGGAATTTCCTCCTCCAGAAGAGCTTCCACCGTTATTAGAACCATTTCGGCCACCATTATCACTACCATCAAAAGGATCAACAACTTCATTAGAAGATCCACTTTCACTAGCTTTATAATCTGCTAATTTATACGCACCCATACCAAAAACTAAACCTGAAAGTTCCATAAAACCAGATCTATCAGCATTTGTTTTCTTATTCAAATAAGTCTCATAAGTATCGTCATTATCAGAAAGAGTATTTATTAAACTATAATAATCATCAGCAGTTTTTCCATAATCACCGCCTACAAGATCTCCATACATTGACTCTAAATGTGAATTACTCACTACAGAGAAAAAACCATTCTTTAAATAACCACCCACGGTTGCTCCTATATTACTAACTCCATTATTAAGGGCAGAAGAAAAACTATCATCAATAATATTTCCATTCGAATCAACAAAGTTACCAGATGAAGCAAGAGCTACAGCACCATTTCCAACAGTACCTATATAAGTATAATAAGCATTTACCATTTCAGAAACAGTATATTCATTACCATCACTATCAGTAAATTTATATACTTCAACTTCAACTTTTTCACCATCTATTTCGATTGTCTCAGTAGTAACATCATATCCTTTATCTTTCATATCTTCAAGAGCTTCTGACAAAGAAATATTCTTACCTTCGAATTTTTCAATACAAGATATAATCTTTTGAATCTTTTCACTAATAGTAGAAACTATGTTTTCTTTATCATAAAAATCAGTAGTTTTTTCTGCTTCACTTTTGAAGTCACTTACTAATCCAGATAACTTATTTCTTACAACACTATTCCAAGAATCATCGCTATCACTTTTCCAATCATAATCATAAATAGGATTCTTCTTATCAATATCATCGTCATTATATCTAGGAGAAGATTTAACGGCACGCCCAGCACGATACTCATCTTCACAAGGTGAATGACCGGATTTGTATTTATTACAGGCTTGAGTATGATATAACTCATACCATGTTTCGGCATAACTTGACGCTTCCTGTGAAAAACTATCAAGATCTCCTTTGATTTTGTCTAAAGAACTAACCAACGTTGATAAGTCACTTTGTAATGAAGATAGACCCTCTTTACTTGCTTTAATATATCCCATACTAATTACCTCCACTCGCAGCTGTTTCTTCTTTTTCCCTCATATTATTCTCAACTGTTTTGATGTCATTAGAATAAGTACTAAGATTGTTTTTTAGAGCTTCCAATTTTGTAACTAATTTCGAAAAATTTTCACCATCAACATCTAATAACTCTCCATTTAATTTAGAAATAATACTAGCTATATCCGTATCAGAAACTGTTTGTAATTTTTCTGCAGCTGTATCAGCTTTTGAATAATCCATTGCCATAATTATCACTCCTTGTTAGCTGGTTCAAATTCCCCAGCAGTTAAATTAAAACCATCTAAAGTATAAAGTGTTCCATCATCAATATTTCCGTATTCATCACCAATTCTATAACCTTTAGAATCTTTATCATAATAAAGATATGTATTCTTATCCTCAGGGAAATCATGTCCATTATGCCAACGATCTTTATCCCACTCTACATGAGTACCTTTTGGAATAATAACACACGTTTCATTAGAATATTCTTTAAAATCGCTCATATTACTTGCAACTACAACGTCACACCCATTTACATTTTCTCCTGTTTTAGCATTCGCCAATGAATCTTTCATCTCATAAGTAGCAGTTGGAACACTAGAATTTGTATTTAAAAGAATATTATCACGTGTACCGGTAACTTCAGGAGCTACAGATGCATCATTATATTGAACAGATGAACTAACTTCATTTTCACTTATTACTGTATTCCCAGCATAGGCCAAATAGCCATTTTTTTGTTCTGCAACAAAATCATTAACATTAGTAACGTTATTTCCAAAACTATCAGTTAAAGCAGTCAATTTACCATCATTTTGATAATAAACTCCATCCTTATCATAAAATAAATCAAGTGTGGAACCATCATTTTGTTGGAGTGAACCATAATAAGATACTTCTTTATTAGCAATATTAACATGATCCCCAGATGTCAAATTAACAGGATCCGTTACTTTTTTTTTTGCAGACGATGTATCAACACTATTTCCTAATTTTTCATTCATTTGCTTCGTATAATCAGCATAATTATCATATTTTTTACCAGAAACATCATACAATGATTGTTTTCCATTTACATCAATTATTGATTGACCAATAATTTCACCAGATTTACTTGTTACTACAACATGACGACTTCCATCTTTATCATAATACGTATAAACATCTCTATCACTTCTCGAAAGATCCCTATTCGCATTTGCTGGAATGTCAGATTTATTCCCAATAGTATTGGTATTATTAGTAATACTTTGCTTAGACTGAACATCCTTAGTAAAGACAGATTCAGTTACAACATCACCTTTAGAATTATAATAAGTAGAAGGTAGAGATGGATTTATCGAATCATACTTTTTATACCCAATTAAATTATTATTTTCATCATAATAAGCAATGTAATTCATACCATCTTCTTTCCAAGACACAGACTTAACATGATTATCTAAACTAGATACAGATCCGTTTTTAGACGCTGTCAAATAATCAGAAGGGATATCGGTATTAGCAGTCTCTTGAGTCTCTGTACTTTGCGAACTGCCTAAACCTTTATCTAGTTGGTCTTTATAATCAGAGTAACTAGCACATTTTTCTCCATTACTATCATAAAAAACTGTCTTATTACTTGCATCTGTAATAGCTTGACCAACAATATTGCCTTTTTTATCAGTAACAACAACATGCATATTACCATCTTTGTCATAATACGTATAAACATTTTTTGTATCATTTGATAAAGTTTCATCAGGTTTTAAGCCTTTTAAAGTATCACCATCAGCTAAACCTGTACTAGAGTCAGAAGTTGATTGAGCAGAACGTACCATTTGAGTAAATTCACTCTCAGACTTAGTTTCACCATTAGGACCATAATAGCTAGTAGAATGCTCTGGAGCATCTGCATAATATTTCTTATAACCAACTAAATTTCCATCGCTATCATAAATAGCCTCGTATTTATATCCATCTTTTTCCCATTTAGCACTAGTACAACCATTTTCAAGTTCAGAAGTCTCTACTCCATCCATTTTTTTAGCATCAGCTAATGAAGAAAATTCAGCTTTAACAGGTAACTCTATAACTTTTTCATCTGAACTAGAAGTATATTTTTTTTCAATCCATTTTTTATATTCTTCTACATTACCAATCTTTTTGCCATCAGCATCATAATATACACCATCTTTATATGTTGCTATTACATTTCCTTTAGCATCTTTAAATTCTGTAACACCATCTTCATTTTTAGAAGAAGTAACACCATTTTTTTCTAATGAAGCATTCAATAAAACTCTTTGACTGTCTTCAGACAAATCAGAAAAAGCACTTGCACTTGTTTTCTTATAGTTATTAGAAATATATTCACGTGCTCCTTCAATTCCATCCAATGTACCAGCTGTATCCTTATAAGCCATAACTGCTGCATTTGTAAATTCTTGATTACTTGCAGAAATTAAAGAAATTACTTGAGCCCAACTTTCAAAATTAGCATGAAAGTCCCCAAAAGTAGAAGCATTGCTATCCCAAATTTGTAAAGTTCTTCCACCAACATCACCATAAACAGCTGAATCAGGTGAAACATTAATACTTGTTTCTACATAATCATTCAATTGCTTTAAAGTATTAGCAAATTGTTCAAAAACAGCTTCAATTTCAGCCATCTTACTTTTTACATTTTCAACATCAAAACGTTCTGCCATTTTCATCACCTTTTCATTTTAATCACATAGACAATTCTTCTTTTACATCACTTACAAGATTATCAACAGAATAATCACCAGCAAGAACTTGTTCAGAACAAATTTTACTACATGCCCTTAAAACATTAACCAAAGCATCCATAGCTGGAGCATATTCTTCACATTTAGCAGAAAAAGCAGTATAACTTTCTCCTTCCCAATATTCTCCAAGCCCCTTTATACCATTTGTTATATCAGTTGCAAGAGATTCAATGGTATCAGCAGCATCATTTATTTTGTCAGCAACTTCTTGTAGAAGTTCAGAATTAGCACCAAAATCCATATATATCAATCATCCTTTACTTATCACAGTACATTATAAATAAAAGAAATGTTTTCTTTTATTTATAATGTACTGTACACATCGTACAGTACAGTACATTCCATAGTTTTATGCAACAGGAGTATTTTTATAGAAGTCCTTTGCAGTATCGGCCATATTAACATTAGCTTTATTAATTTCATTTACTCTATCATTAAAATTTTTAAATAGCATTTGTTGATTTTGAAAACTAACTGCATTTACATTTTGGAATGTATTATTTGCAGCATCACCTACTTGTCCACCCATACCAGTAGTAGAAGTAGCACTCAAATTTTGATCAACATTGCTATTGTCAGCTTTAAATGCTTCTAATATACTTTGATTTTCTTCCATTGTTTTTTTCAAAGCTACTGCTACAGCAGCTTCGTCAAATCTTTCTTGTGCCATATAATCATTTCCTTTCTATGTGACTTTTAAGAAGCTATTTTTTTCGTATTTTCACTATTTTCTTCTCCTAATTGATTAACTTGTTCATTTGTTTTAATGAACTCAGCAGAAGATTCAGAATATCCAGTTAAAGGTTCAACTATTTCTTTTACAAAAGTATCAGCCAAAACATTAGCTGTATCACCTTGAATACCTTCTTCTAATAAATTATGTAAAAAAGCGTCTCTCATAGTTTCTGCAGCTGCATCAGCTTTCTCTTTACTAGCTTGTAAACTACTAATAGAATCAGCCATCATGCCAGAATCATAATTAAAATTATCAGTTGTAGCCATATCTATTTCACCTCCTTAAATAAGTATTAACTTAGTACCATTTAATATACCATTTTCCAATACGGTCTTATCAGTATCATAAATTGTACCATTATCAGCATTTATTAATGATAAAGCATCACTCATAGGAAAAGCCCCATTACTCATATCATTAATTGCTTTATTTAATAAGAATATAATTTCAATAGTCTTCTTATTAATAGGAATAAATATATTATATCTTTCCTCAATGCTAGGAACAATCAAATCTACACAGACTTTATTATTATTCATAATAAAACCTCCATATCATTTGTAGATTTAAGAACATATTGAGTAGTTTACCATTTCTGCTACCAAATTCCCCTAGAACTATTCACTACACTCTTATACTATCAATGATACCTTAATTTGATTTTCATGTCAATGAATATAAAAAAAAAGAGTATTTTTTTTACTCTTTTTTATAGTCTTTCATAGTCTTCTTCTTCACCCATTTCAGAAATGTATTTAACTAAGACAGTTGTATTTCCATCAATGAAATAGCCGAAGTTTTTATCAATTTTAGCTGATAAAACTCTTGAAGATAATGTTGATTTAAATGTATATTGTGTTGATATACCATTTCCAAGCCACATACATCTTGTACTAGATATTGCATCTTTATACCAAGCATCAAATTCACATTTTTTCAAATTATCAACAGTATCTATGAAAATAAAGTGTACTTTAGGCATTGTCTTAATCATTGAAACAAGTCCCCCAAAGGCTCCATCGAATTCAGAACCTAACATATTTTTAAACTTATCAATTCCAACAATTACACATACATATTCTCCATATGATTTCAAAGAATCCATATCAAATCCAGAATCTTTATATTTTTCATACATATCAAAGACAAATTTACCAAATTGTTTAAAACAACTTAGAATATTATTATCAAAGTATGATACATAAGGAGCATAATCTTTATATACCTTTTCCATATCAAAAACATAACATTGTTTATTTAAGATATTAGATATTTCTTTTACAAATAAACCACCAAATGTTTGAATATCTCCAAATTCCATACCTGTTATAACATGACCAAAGTATTTAGATACATCAACATTTCTAATATTAAGTGATTCTTTTTCGATACCAACAGGTACTGCATCAAGTTTTAGAATACTAGCACTACATTCAGATACTGTAACAACTTCTGGTAACACTGGTATTTTAGGTGCAGATATTTTATATTTATCATTTAATTCTTTTATTTTATCCATAACAAATGTATTTAGGGTTTCTTTATCTGTTGGTACAGCAGACTGGAATTCATATATTTCATCTAGTTTTACTAAACCACGTCCAGATATATTAGCTGGTTCTAGCTTTGTTCTAGATAATAATGATGAATAGTCATATTTATCATTCATTTGTAATACTAAATGATTTGGTAAATATTGTGATAATCTTGATCTTATACCATTAGAAGTCGTTGATGTAATAATAAAGTATACGCCATATTTCTGACAATCTCTGGTAATTGTAATTAGTGTATCAAATGTTGCATCACCATAGTTTTCATTATATAATTCAAAACCGTTTATTATAACTACTACATTTGGTACAACTTTACCTGTTGCTTTAGAATAAGATATATAATCTCCACCATAATCAGCAAACATTTTTTTTCTCTTTACAACTGTTTCAGTAATAATCTTCCATAAATTCATTACTTTATCAGTATCATTTTGTAATACTACATCTCCAACTTGTGGAGCTTTACGATAAAGTTTTAAAGTTTCAGCTCCAAAATCAAGTAGGTACATATTTAGTTCTTCAGGTGAATAAGTAGTAATACAAGAATAAACAATTGAATTTACTAACTCTTCTTTACCACTATCAGCCATACCATATATAATCCAGTTACCACCAGTTGTAATAGGCATTGTAAGTAAACCTTGTTTTTGTAAATCTGGTGCATCATATTCACCTATTACTGGTTCAATATTACAATCAATTTTCTTATATTCATATTTTTCCTTTAAGCCATCAACATATATAACAGCTGGTAAAGCATTTAACCACAATTGCTTTACATGAATATTCTCTTTTTTAGCCATTTCAACTAAGTATTTCATAACATTTGGTAATTCTTCACCTTTTAATACCCCAATCGAATTATTCTTGCCATCATCTACTATTTTTATGGGAGCACCAATAGCATTTATAAACTGGATAGAGTTATCAACACGTTTTTTTCTTACATCAGATTCATAATATGGTGAACCAGTCCATGCTGATTGACCTAAAGCAAAGTATTCATCATAACCAACTTGCAAGAAGAAACGTCCTGTTTCTTTAATTGAAGCAGCATCTGGTCTTTTAATCATTTCTTGACTATCTGATCTATCTTGTACTTTTAAACATACTTTAAATTTTGAGTTTGACCAAATTTGATCATTAACAACACCACTAGGTTTTTGTGTAGCAAGAATCAAGTGAACACCTAATGAACGACCTATACGTGCTGTTGAAATAAGTTCATTCATAAAATCAGGTTGTTGAGCTTTCAACTCGGCAAATTCATCACTTATTATAAATAAATGAGAAATTGGTTTTTTAACTTGACCATTTCGATAAAGTCTTTGATATTTATAAATATCAATTGTTGACTCTCCCACTGCATCACGAGCTTTATTAAACTCTGCTTGACGACGTTTTAATTCACTTTGTAATGATGCTAAACTACGATTTATTTCATTAACATCAAGGTTTGTAATTGTACCTGCCAAGTGTGGCAATTTCAAACCTGTTTCTCTGTTTTCAAAAGCCCCAGCTAGACCTCCACCTTTATAGTCAATTAAAACAAATTGGACTTCATAAGGATGATAATTAATAGCCATACTTAAGATAAACGTAATAATAAATTCTGATTTACCTGAACCAGTCATACCTGCTATCAAGCCATGTGGACCATGAGCTTTTTCATGTAAATCTAACTTGAATAATTCTCCATATTCATTAATTCCTACCGGAGCAGATAACGTATTAATTGGATTATTATCTTTCCACTTACTAATAACATTCAATTGATTAACATTAGAAACATTGTACATTTCCAAAAAAGAATAAGTAGTTGGTAAAACAAACTTACCACCATTTAAAGCAATCGGAATGTTAGATATAACATAAGCATATTTTTCTAAAGAACCAAACATAAAATCTGGAACAAAGTTGATTTTTTTATTATCAATTAAAACTCTTTCAAATACTCCACCACTATGTTCATCAACACTTATAAAGTGTTCTACTTCATTTGGTAAAGAATTTAATCTCTCTGTACAAATAATTAAACTAATTCCCATATATTGTTGAGATTCCATAACACTTCTAATAATACTTAAATTACGTATTGAATCTATATCATCAGTAATTATCACATATCTAGTTGGTAATTTTATTTCTTGTTTATTATTAGCTGAAGCATAACTACGTGATTGATCATCAGCCTTTAAAGTTGCAAGTGCTTCTTCAAAATATGCATTTATTTGGCCTATATCATCACCATTTGTTCCAAAGAATCTTACTGTTTTTTCAGCATTCCAAATATAAGGAGTATCAATTATTTCATTCCAAAATCTTAAATTTTCATTATTAGTAAAAACACATATTTTTAAAGCATCATATCCATGATAAGCAAACATCTGTAAAATTAATCCTCGTAAAAATGGATTAGTTACATGACGTTGCCCTATAATAGCTGTAACATATTTTTCCGCAAAAGAATAACTTACTGGAACATTTTCTAACATTTTAGTTTGTTGTTCTAACTCTCGCAAATACCCCATCAAATTATCTTCACCATCCATCGAAAAATGTTCATCTGGATAATTTACTTTAAAAAATGGTGGAATAGCTCCAATACCTAAACGTAAAGAAAGGAAATCATAATCATCCATATTTTTTTCCCATAAATTACGTTTTTTATATAAAATAATATCTCCAACATCTTTTAGAGGAATATATTTATCAACTAAAAGTTGTTGTTCTCTTTTCATTTCAATTAAAAACTCTTCTCTTTTACGATCAATATAAGCACTATATGTAGCTTGTCTTTTTCTTTCGTAAACTTTCTTACGATGCTTATTATACATTCTAGTAATTGATGGTAAAATTAGCATACATGTAAGCATAGCAGCAGCTGTTAATAAAGAAGTCCATGACTCTGCCAAAGTCGTTGTCCCATTTAAAACATTAGCAAAAGTTACAAAACCTGTAATCATGGAACTCATTCCCATCATCAACATTGAGCCCATTGTTAAAATAGCTGGCATATCTTCTTGATTTTGGGCTGCTGGTGGCGAATCTATTTTTAAAGTCTTATCTTCTAATCTTTCATCAAAACGAGGTGGCTTTAAGAAATAATCTTCCTTCTTATACATGTCAATGACTATATCTGGCTCGGTTGGAATTTTATCATAATTTAACTTTGGTAAACTACGATTTATAAATGATTTAGCATCATATTTAACTAACTTATTAGGATTATTCATATAAAAGATATCGGCAACAATTGATAATTTAAATCCTAATATAAAAATAGTATCACCATATTTTAATTCTTCAGCTTCTGTTACAACACCATTAATATACATAGGAATTTGTGGATTTAAATTATAAATTGTATAAGTTCCACTATTATAATTTAATTTCAATTGATTTCGAGCAAAACCTTGTTGTTCATAAGAAATAATATTATTAAAACAAGCTGTATAATCTTGCGCTGTATTATTACCAATGTACCAAGACGAAGAGTCATTTAAAGATATGTTAAGTTGAATTGCTTCGGTATCATAAACTGGACAAATATACAAAACATAACTTTTATTTTCTAAAACATTTTTTAAAGTATAGAATTTTTCATTTTCTAAGACTGCATCAGTTAAAACAGTCCCTCCACGAAATACTTTAACATCACTATTACTTTTTATAACCCAGTTACCCTCATTTGCTTCTATACTAACTAAGTTTTCTCTTTCAGCATTTTGTACCCAGTAGTTTCCAAAGACTTCAGTTGGAAGCACTAAATTAACTAATTTTTTAGTATCCATCAACATTACTTTCATCTTGCCACACTCCCATATTCTAATTAAAATTATAACCTAAAAAACTACTAAATACAATATAAAAGGAAGTCATCTTTTCATGACTTCCTTTTGTTAGACATCATATCTTGTTTTATTTACAACATCTTCATTTAATAATTTAATAAATTCATCAATTGTTACAGTAGTTGTCTCTTCACTACCAGCACGACGATAAGAAATCTTTTGATCATCCACTTCTTTTTGACCTAAGATAAGCATATAAGGTATTTTTTTAACAACTGCTTCTCTAAGTTTATATCCTAATTTTTCATTTCTACTATCAAGATTAACTCTAAAACCAGCTTTTTCTAATTGTTCAGTAACATTTTTAGCATAATCTAAATGATATTCATTATTAACTGGTAAAACACATACTTGTTTAGGTGCTAACCAAGCTGGTAAATAGCCTTTTGTTTCTTCTAAGTAGAAAGCCATAAAACGATCAATACTACCAAGAATAGCTCTATGAATAACGACTGGTGTTTTTTTACTACCATCTTTATCAATATACCCTAAATCAAAACGCATTGGTAAACAAAAATCTAATTGACAAGTAGATAATGTATATTCTGGACCAACAGCTGGCTTTACTTGAACATCAAGTTTAGGACCATAAAAAGCTGCTTCACCAATTTTTTCAACAAAATCATAACCTAAATCAGTTAAAACTTCACGCAATTTATTTTCCGCATTATTCCACATTTCATCATCAGGATAATATTTAACCTTATCTTCTGGATCTCTCAAAGATAACTCAAATCTAAAATGCTTAATATCAAGTTGTTTATAAACATCTAAAATCAAATTTACTACTGATGATATTTCATCTTCGATTTGTTCTGGAGTTACAAACAAATGAGCATCATTTTGACAGAATGTTCTAACTCTTTCTATTCCTTTTAAAGAACCACTCGTTTCAAAACGACAATCTCTAGCAATTTCTCCTATTCTAATTGGTAAGTCACGATAAGAATGAACACCATTTGAATAAATAACCATATGATGAGGACAATTCATTGGTCTTAAAACAAATTGTTCGCCTTCTACTTCCATCATTGGAAACATATTTTCTTTATAATGATCCCAGTGTCCTGAAGTTTTATAAAGTTCTACATTACCAAGAGGTGGTGTTAATACATGTAAATAACCTAATTCTTTTTCTTTACCCTTAATATAGTTTTCTAATTGTTCCCATATAAAATAACCATTTGGTAAATACATAGGCATACCTTTACCTACTAAATCAGAAACCATAAATATTTCTAAGTCTTTCCCTATCTTACGATGATCTCTTTGTTTTTGTTCTTCTACTTCTTTTAAATAAGCATCAAGTTCTTCTTGAGTTGGAAAACAAACACCATAAATTCTTTGTAACATTTTGTTATTAGCGTCACCTTTCCAATAAGCACCACTAAATTTAGTTAATTTAAAATATTTAATTTCCTTCGTATTAGCCATATGAGGTCCACGACAAAGATCAGTAAAATCACCTTGTTGATAACAAGAAATAACTTGATTTTCATCATCCATTCTTGATATTAAATCAATCTTATATTCATCATCTTTAAACATTTCTAAAGCTTCAGCTTTTGTAATTTCTTTACGTATAATATTTTTAGCAGACTTAGAACATTTTTTCATTTCTTTTTCGATTTTTGTTAAATCTTCATCATTAATAACTTGATCTCCCAAATCAATATCATAGTAAAATCCTTCTTCAACAACTGGACCTACCCAAAATTTAGCATTTGGATATAAATGCTTTACTGCTTGAGCAAGTAAATGAGCACAACTATGATTTAAAATACTTAATTTTTCATCTTCTTTAAAATTTACCATTTTACATTACCTTCCTTTTCCACCTAATTCTTGTTCTTCGTTTTTTTCGGCTTTTTTTTGTTCTAACATAAGCAATTTCAACTTTTTCTTCAAGGTATCAATTCGTTCTATTTTAGATTGACGTGTCATATCATCACGAGCTGTACACTTTAAAGAAAGTTCAGCAGCAAAAAGTTCATTTCTGACTTTTTTTATTTGTTGTTCTAAATCCATTTTTTCACCTCACCAAAATAAAAAAAGCATCATTTGCCAAGGAGCAAATAATGCGGTACCATCCTTTATTTTACTTGATTTAGATAACGGCTTCTAACCGGGTTTTATTAAACCTCTCAGAAGATAGTAATTACTAAAGCTTATATTCATTTCCACCTACCATGAATTCTCTATAATAAGTATTTTAATAATCTTGTTCTTCATCACTGAATTAAATAAATATTACCCCCATTAAATAAAAAAGTCAATATTTACTAATCAAGAAATAAAAAAAGACGATTACTCTTCATCGGTATCGTCTTTACTACCACGATTTTTAAATTGTAATACCATTGGTGTTCCTGTAAAATCAAAATTTGCTCTAATTTGATTTTCTAAATATCTTTCATAACTAAAATGTACTAATCCTTTATTATTACATCTAAAAGTAAATTTAGGAGGACACACTCCAGTTTGACTACTAAAATATATTTTTAGCTTTTTACCTTTATACCCAGGAGGTTCATGCATTTTAACAGCATCGACAATTATATTATTTAGCATTGATGTTTTAACTTCTCGACGATTATTATTATAAGCATTTATTACTTCTGGCATTAATGTATGTAAACGTTTCTTTGTCTTAGCTGATAGAAAAACTACTTTGACCCATGGCATAAACTGAAATTCATTTTCCAATAATACTTTCCATTGTTTAATAGCTTGATCTTTATTTTCAATAGTATCCCATTTATTAACAACTAAAACAATTCCCTTACCAGCTTCTAAAGCGTAGCTAGCAATATGTTTATCATGTTCAATAATTCCTGTATTAGCATCAATTACTAAAACACATACATCACTCTCTGATATTGCTCTTAAACTACGAATTAAACTATATTTTTCAATTGATTCAAAAATACGCCCCTTCTTACGCATTCCCGCCGTATCCACAACTACATATTCATTTCCGTCATATCTAAATCTTGTATCAACTGCATCACGTGTTGTTCCTGCAACATCAGAAACTAAAACACGTTCTTCATTAAGCAAGGCATTAATTAAACTACTTTTTCCTACATTAGGTCTTCCTATAATACAAAATCTTAATGCATCATCCATTAGCGGCATCGTATCATTAAAATCTTTAACAACTTCATCTAATAATTCTCCAAAGCCTAAATTGTGTAAGGCAGAAACAGGGAAAATATGTTCAAATCCTAATTCATAATAATAATAAATTCTCTCTTCTTGCATTTTTACATTATCAAGTTTATTTAAAACAACAATAACTTTTTTAGAAGTCTTAAGTAACATATCTCTAACTAATAAATCATTACTAGTTAAATCTTCTCTTCCATCAACTACGAATAAGATTACATCAGATTCAGCAATAGCTATCTCTGCTTGAACTTTGATATCTTTATTAAAGTTTTCTTCTCCTAAATCAATACCACCTGTATCTATAAGTAAAAAAGAATAATTATCATAATTAACATTACCATATATACGATCTCTAGTAACTCCTGGAGTATCCATAATTATTGATTTATTTTCTCTAATAAGTTTATTAAAAATAGTACTTTTACCTACATTAGGTCTTCCTATTAAACAGACTGTTTTTTTCATACTATCCCTCCAATCGCCCTTTATTGTAACATAATAATGATATTTTACAAATTATTATTTTTTATATGTTCCATCACATAATTTTAAATCTTTATCATCTTTAAACATATATTTAGCATAAACTCGTTTATTAACAATATATACCAATAATTTTTCATCAGCCATTGTTGCTCCACGTGGATCTAAGAAATCATCTTTGACTCCTTTATTTGAACCTTCTTCTTTCTTTAAATAGCCTTTCCTCAATAACGCTTTAATAGTTACTATATCGCATGATGAAACATTTGTCGTAGTATTTCCTTTTTTTATACTATTACAAGAATGAGTACTAATGTAATCAATATTATCTTGGCCATATAATTGCGCTGCTTTCTCAGCTGTTTCAACTTTTGTACAAAACATATCATTTTTTATATTCTGGGAAAATGATAAAACTGCTGGCACGGCAACAACTAATAAAATTCCCATTATAACTATAACTGCCAACAATTCAACTAATGTAAAACCCTGATTATTTATCTTTTTCATACCATCACCTATTATTAATTATAATACATTTTAGTAAAAGAAAAAAGATGCTTTTACACTATAAGCATCTATCTATTATATTTAAAATTTCTTCTTTTCCCTTACGTGTTACAGAAGAAAAATATACTATATTATCATTTTCTCCTAATTCAAAAGATTCATTTAAAACTTTTTCAACTTTGCTACGATCACTTTGTTTAACTTTATCATATTTCGTTGCAACAATCGTTACATCCAATTTATAGTACTTCATAAAATTAAACATTAATAAATCATCTTCTGTTGGTTTATGTCTATAATCTACTAACAAGAATACTCTTTTTAAATTTTTTCTATTAATTAAATATTCTTCTATCATTAGACCAAATTTTTTCTGTGTATCTTTATTAACCATTGCATAGCCATAGCCAGGAACATCAACCAAATAATATTTTTCATTTACTAAATAGAAATTAAGTGTTTGTGTTTTTCCTGGTGTTGAACTAGTTCTTGCCAAATTTTTTCGTGACACCATTGTGTTTATAAATGAACTTTTTCCAACATTACTTCTGCCAACTAATAAAAACTCAGGTTTCTGATCATCAGGATATTGGCTCATTCTAACAGCTACTGTCTTTAAGGAAACAGAGTCTATTTTCATATATACCACCCACGTTCAATAATTATATATGAAAAAAAGCTTTTTGGCAAGAAACAAGTTTTGTATATCTCTTCTTATCTTTCGCCACTATATATCTCAACACTATTTAAAATAGTTTCAACGTTATCAATTAAAATATCAAAATACTCACTATCAGCATTAAAAGTTATAAATAATAATACATTATCTTTCTTATAAATTGTTACAAGTGATTGAACATCATTATCTTCGTATAAAACTTGATATCCTTCATAAGGATTATCTATCTTTTTTTGCATAATTTTCTCATAATCTTTATTTTGCTTTTCTATACTATACAACAAATCATTTATAATATCTTTTAATTCAATATCAATATAACTTTGATCTAATACTTTATAATTTACCTTAATCCTACTTTTACTTTTTTTATGTTCTAATTTATTATTTTTTAAATTCCAAGTTGTATCATATTTAATTTTATAATAGTCATTCTGATAATTCTTAAGTTCAACTTTTTTACTATTAAAATACAATATTTCTATCAATAAACTTAGTATTAAAACAATTATAAATAATATTATTTTCCATTTTTCTTTTATCTTTTTCATCTTAATTCTCCATAATAACTATTATTAAATAACCTAATGAATTTTTGATAATAACCTCATTTTTTTTACTTTTATATATCTTTTTATTATCAGCTGTATAAATACATTCATAGCCTTCATTTTCTAATTCTGTTTCAAAATCAACAGTTAATATTAATGAATCTAAAGTTTTAATATTATTTTTATATCTTAAACTAACCATTCCATCTTCATAATTGGCTTTTACTAAGTCTAGTTGTAAATTTTTTTGTAATTGTCCTATTTGTTTTATCTCTTCCCATTTTCTCTTAGGTATATTATTAACATTTTCTTCATCCTTTATATCAAAATAATACTTATCTTTTAACTTATTTAATTCCACATATTCTATCTTATCAAAAGATATACTTTCTAATTTACTTTGTATTTCTCCTAAATATGACGTTTTATTTGCTTCTGATAAAGTAGCATTAATTACATTACTTGTATTAAACCCTATTACTTCACCATCTTTATTATACAAAGCACTTCCAACATCACTACTTGCCAAAGAAAAATTACTTTTTATAACATCATTGCTATTTCCTAAATAATTACCATAATTAACACTAAAATTACTATTATTTTTACTAGTTATCGTAAAAACATTATCTTTACTATTAATAGTATTTCCAAATTTAACAGGTACTCCTACTTCTTCCTCAAGTTTTAATAAAACAACATCATAACTAGTATCAATTGTAATAACCCCACTTACTTTATAAACATTTCCATTTGTATCATTAACATATATAAATTCACTTGTATTTAACATTTGTAAAAATAAAGACCAAGTTGTCGCTATCACACCTTTTCTTACAAAAAAACCACTTCCATAGCTATTAACATCAGCATTACTTAAAGCACTAATAGAAACATTTTGTTCATGATACATATCATAAAAACTTTTTAGTTCTTCTTCACTAACTGCTTCACTACCAGCAATAGTAATACTATTAAATTTTCCCCCAACATTATCACCATTATCTTCATCATTACCAATTTGCTTAAAATATTCACTAATCTTATCACCACTAGTAAATGAAGGAACATATAATTTTAAACTATTTCTAACTCTTTTTAAATAAAAATTTAAAACCATGTCATCCTTTTTTCCGTCTTTTAAAACATTGCTTAAATAAACATAACTCAATATTCCATCTGAAATATCTGTTGTATAAATATATTTTATGTAATCATAACTTAAATCACTAGCATACAAATCTTTTATAAAAGACTCAATCAAAATACTTGAAGTTAGAGTATCAAAACCATTTGTATCACTTAATACCCCTTCATTCATAATATTTTTCCTTTTTTCTTCATAGCTTTCTTTACTAAAAATAATTTCTAGTAATGATTTAGTATATTTTTTTACATCTTCATCACTTGAAGAAGCACTTTTAAAAGGAGCATTTATTTTATATGAACTATTTGTTTCAGCAAGTAACGTATCAGCTTTATTAGCTAAATCTATTTTTTCTGGATCAATTACAAATTCTTTAGCCACTACTACATTACTAATCCATAATAAACCAATTAATAAAAAGAATCTTTTTTTCATATTATCACCAATCTATAGGTATTTTTTTAAAGCATTCATAATATATGTGCTAGCTGGGGTTGCCCCACTACCATTTAAATAAACATCATGAAAAGCTTCTGCAATAGTTTCATCATAAATATATTTACCATTTTCATCTTTAGCTAATGCATAACTTGAAATACTACCTCTAAAATTATCATAACTTATTCCTGCTCCATATGCTTTAGTATAATTATAATAAGCCTCTTTAATAATCCGATTACTGAAATCACCACTATTAAAATCATCATAAACAGTATACATTAAGTTAGCTTTACCTGCTGAAACAAAAGTCATATCACTAGTTTTATAATAATTTAACATTGCAACATATGACAAATAATGACCAAATTCATGAGCAACTGCACTACTACGTGTTGCTCCTTTAGGAAAATAGCCAGTTTTAGATCCGTAATCAACCGAATTTTTTATTTTTGATGGATTTAAAAAATATTTTGTATTTAAAATTATTTGAGTCTTTATTCCAACTGGATACCCTGATGAAGACTTACTCGTCGCAAAAGTAAACAATGGCATAAAAGCCGCCATATATGTTGCTGAAGTACCAACATTAGCTAACGTTAAATTAGTTAAATACCCATGAGCATTTGGAAAATTATTATATATATATGAAGTTACATTTTTTAGCTCTTTAGCAAAAGTAACATCCATTTCACATAAATTCACTGCTGTAATACCATAGTTATCAACAATTTCTTTTTCAACGTTGACAACTTCTTGCGGACACTTCCCTTTTTGATTTTCACTATCAGCAGCAATCAACTTAAGAACATCAGCCTTACTTGATAAAATTGCTTGTTTAAAATACTGATTATCATAAATAATCGATGTTAAATCAGAAGAAGTCCTTATTCCATTATATCCGGATTTAGAAACTCCTTTATAATTTTCAAATTCTGTATTTGTTTTACCATCATCAACCTTAGTATTAGGAGTTTCATTATTTTGATCATTTATAGTACTATTATCTTTGCTATCACTAACTAATGTAGTTTGTTCATTCGTTCCATCAAAATAATAATCAACCTTTAAACTTTTAATTACATAAGAAATTAAAGCAATCCATATTCCTAAAAAAACTAAACAAACAATTAAATCTAAATTTACTTTTTTCTTTGTCTTTTTATTATT
>UWSL01000012.1 GCA_900552975.1 uncultured Mycoplasmatota bacterium
ATTGGCTATCTTTTTTACTATTTCCTCGGATGTAAGGTTACATTCCCTCACCAACGTTTCGGTGCGGTCAATACTTTCTTCCCATTCATCACCTTCTATATAGTGTTTTACCCATCCTTCTGTATATGGGGTTACCCACACAGAAGTGTCATCTGTTTTCATGACAAAGCAGTTCTCGTCAGTATACTTGTCATATACTTCAAATCCATCAACAAGGTTAACTTTTCCGATTACATTTCCATCGTAATCCTTAATTTCATATTTGCTCTTTTCGGATACATCTGAATCATCTTTTTTGTCATCCTTCTTTGTATCCTTTGAAGGCTTTTTGTCATCCTTCTTTGTATCTTCCTTTGAAGGTTTTTTATCATCTTTGTCAGAAGTGGTCTCTTCTTCAGCTTTCTTATCATCTGAAGCGTCTGCATCCTTAATTTCATTTGGAAGCTCAACCTTAGTCTTGCCGAAATCGGAGAATTCCAATGTAACGCTTGCTTCATTAATGCTTAATAAGTCTTTAACATTAACATCTTCTGTTGAAGATACTTCAAGCATCTTGCCGATGCAGCTCTTTAAATCAATTGAAATGGCTGTAATGGTGTCATTATCTCCGTCAATTGTTACTGTGATTGCCACATCTTCTAATAAATCAATAATTTTTGATATATCAAAATCTTCCTCTGAAACACTGCCTAAACCTGAAAGGCTGTTTTCGATAGCTGACTTGATATCATCTTCCTTATCGCCAAGAATTTTGTCAAAATCAAGCTTGGCTTCTACTGTGTAGATACCATTCTTTTCAGAAACTACATCTGCTGTTTTGATAAAATCTGTAATTGCTGTTACGTTACGTAAGCTTGCAATCACATCTGAAAGACTTGTATCTGACTCTTCCTTCATCCATTTTTCGTCATCAAAATCATATTCATAGACATACGCTGTGTTGCCTTCTTTAACAAGATAAGTCTTGAGTTCCTGGCTGTCTTCAGTAACATCAGGAATTTTTGCGTATGATTTTCCCTCTGCATAACCTGCTTCATCACAGATTTTAAGAGTTCCGTTTATACCTGCCTTAGCTGATGACTTAAGGTCTGATTCTTTAAGTTTGCCTTCTTTAATAGCTGACTCAATCATTTCTTCAGTCATTCCCTGCATAACAAGAGCCTGTTTTAAATCTAAATCAGCATCTAATTTTGCATCGAATGATACTGTGAAGTTTTCTAAACCTTTTTTGTTAGCTGCTACTGCTTTGACAAGGTCATCCGCACTCTTGCTGCCTTTTACCGTGTCTTCTGAAGATTGGTTCTCACCTGTGCCAACCTTCACTTTCTTGCTGCCACATGCTGCCATACCGAGTGTAAGTGCAATACACATCATGGCTACAAGAATTTTTTTAAATTCACGATCGGTAAGGACACGGCCTTGACTAACGACTTTATCATCTATAACTATGCAGGGAATCTCTTTTATATTATATTTATGTTTTAGTTTGTTATCTAAGTCTTCAGAAATAGTAAGAGGCAAATTTATTTCATTTGATTCAATAACTCTCTCCATTATTTTTCGTAATTTCAAACCATTTTTGGTATGCGCTCCAATCAATTGTATTTCTCTAATATTATCACTTCCTTTCACGATTTAACTATAATTTATTGAAGTGAAAAATTAATGGTTTCGTTGTGAAAAATAAATGTTATTTTAGTGAAAATATTTTATTTTGTTAAAGCAGTTCCATTAACATATAATGTGTAACCATTAAAATCAATATTACTATAAGTCTCGTCTTCATCTTCTAAGCTTGTAACATAACTATCACCTGTAAGTTTGATTTGAGAAGTTTTATCTTCAGTAATTTCAGTACTTGCACTATATGTGATATTAGCATTATTATTCATATTACCATTATTAGAAGTTGGTTGATTATTAGTTATGATTTTATTAGCAAGCATTCCCTCTCCTACTGTTAAAGCTGCTGTTAGAATAATTGTTGATAAAATAGCCATAACTTTTTTGTCATTATTGGCAAAAGTTTCTTTAACGTCTTTCTTATTGAAATTAGACATTATTAAATAAATAATTGCTGTTGTTAAAATAAATGATTTGCCAGCAAAGGCAATATAATATCCAGTTGTTAGTTTAGTGGTACTTGTTTCATTGCTTGGCATACTTTGACCATTAGGTTGGTCCATTGAAGAATTGGCATTCGATTGTTTTTGATAAGTTATTTTTTTGTTTAATAAAAGTTTCTTCCCGTTCACTGGATGCCAAATCAAGTAGATTCTTTATTAAGTTGTTCATGCGATCGGCTTCAATTTTTAAATTATTTAACCTTTTTTTCTTGAGGATTTTCTTCATACGCTTCAACACTGGCAATAATTACAGAAAGTGGTGTTTTTAATTCATGTGATTCATCAGCGATAAATTCTTTTTGACGTTTAAAACTTTCTTTAACTGGTTCTGTGATCCGTTTAGTTATTTTTTTAGAAATAATAAAGATAATAACTTCTAATAATATATATATGATAATGCTTATTACCAGATAGCTTAAAAGATTTTTTTGAATTTCAGAATTATCAACACTCGCTAAAGATTCTTGGTCATTAAATTTGTAAGAATACTTACTAGTGTATAAGAAACAAATTTTAATCTTTTTTAGGATTAGAAGATAAAATAGTTTGAGCAGTTTGTTTTATTTCTGCTTCAGAAGTATCATTATTAGTATGGTTAATAATATCTTTTATATTATTATTTTCATCTAGTAAAGCAGTATAAATAGTTAAATCCATATATTTAATATTATTAATATCATCTTTTGGTTCTAAGTTAGTTGGTTTATTATCCTTTTGTTCTGGAAGTTCTTTATTAAGATTAGAATTATTTTCTTTTTTTTCCATAAGTTGATTTAAAATATTGGTTATTTTAGTCTTTTGAGTTAAATATTGTTCAATATTAAAAGAAATAATCAAAATTAAAATTGATATGCTAAAACTTAAAAAAATAGTATAAAATACTTTATTTTTTAATTTATTCATCTTGGATCTCTAATTTATAACCAAGTCCTCTTAAGGATTTTATGGTTACTTTTGAACCAATAGCTTTTAATTTTTTACGGATAAATGATAAATAAGTTTCAAGATTGTTGGACTCAGAGTCTCGATCGAAGCCCCATATTTTGTCATATATTTGATCTTTAGATAATACAACGTTAACATTAGCCAAAAGGTATTCTAAGATTTGATATTCTTTGAAGACTAGTTCGACACTTTCACCATTAGTTAAACTAGTAAGTTTAGATGTTTGAGAATTTAATTCTATATCATGATAGCTCCTTTTATTTAAATTTTCCTTTTGATCAGGACCTTTTAATTGAATATTAACATGAGCAACTAGTTCCTCAATATAAAATGTTTTAGTTAGATAATCATTGGCACCATAGTTAAACCATCTAATTTATCTTCGATTGTACTTTTAGCAGTCAACATGATAACTTTACTAGATATTTTGTTTTCGCGAATTGCTTTTAAAATAGTAAAACCATCTTTTAAAGGAAGCATAACATCTAGTATGATTAAATCATATATTCCAGTTAAGGCATTGTAAGAGCCATCTTCACCATCGTCGCTTATATCAACGAGATATTTTTCTGTTTTTAAACGTGATGCGATAACATCAACCAAATTATATTCATCTTCAACAATTAAGATACGCATAAAATCACCTTTTTCATGATTAATAATATATTAAATTTATTAAATGAAAATTAAATAGTTTCTTGTTCTATCCAATCAAGATATTCTTTTGAACCATCTACGATATCATAGGCTACAATTTGTGAGATTTCATAACTATGATTGTTTTTAATAGTTTGTTCGACTTCTTTAAATAACTCTTTTTTTGATTTCATTTGTAAAAGATATTCTTGATCAGTTACAATTTTCTCTTGCCAACACATAGCGAGCTTTTGTTAAACGTCTTTTACGAATATATTCTGATAAAGGAAGTCCGACTATTATATTAAAAATTCTATTCATTGTATAATCGTTGACTCCTAAAAATTTAGATGATTTTTTATAATTTATTTATTGCTTCTAAGTTATCTTCTATGTATTCAGTTAATTCATTTAAATTTCGATATATATTCAAACGATATCACCTCTTAATAAAATGGATATAAGTATAAGTTTTAATAATAATTATTTTAAGGCTCCTTCTATATCAGTAATTGAAGTAAATAAGATTGCTTTAATCCCTAAAGCTTGAGCAGCAATAATATTTTTTTCCTTATCATCAAAGAAAATAGTTTCCTCTTTTGATAAGTTATATTTTTCCAATAGCAAAGTGTATATTTTAACATCTGGTTTTATTAAATGTTCTTGATAGGAATATACGCCACCATCAAAGGTACTATCGATATTTATTGTATCATTGATATAATAATAAGAATCTTTAGTAATATTAGTTAAAAGATATATTTTATAACCTTTTTGTCTTAGTTTTTTTATGTAATTAAAATTATCTGACATTATAAGATATGTTCTATAAAGATTCTGTTTGTTTAAAACATATTCTATTTCTTGATAATTATCTTTATCTTTCAAAGTATTTAAATATTCTTTAATTGTTTGGTTACCAAGTAAACATTCTTTGAAACCTTTACCATAGGTTTCCTTATAAAGAAGATCACAATTTTTATTTAATAACTTAACAAGATTTTCTTTACTATCGTCAAATAAGATACCACCTACGTCGAGAATAATATTTTTAATCATTTAAAACACCTTCTTAATTTATTTATATATTGTAATTCATTAATTATTTTTGATATTTTCTAAATACATTTGGTGATATTTTTTTATTTTAGGAATCGATTTAGAATCAATGACGAAGCCAGCAGCACTTTTATGACCACCACCATCTGGATGAAATTCAGAAGATATTTGATTCAAATCAACAGATTCTTTAGCACTTCTTAAGGATACTGTATTACGACTAAAATTTAAAATCATAACAAAATCTAATTCAGGTCTTTTTTTGCATATCTCAGCCCCTACTATTGATCGGTATTGTTCTGCTATGGTTACTCCTATTTTATAATTATTGTATTCTGTTACTAATAAATTTTTATTAATATAGTCAATATATAGTTGTTGGCGTTCTAAATCAAATTTATATAAATCACTAAATACTTTAGGTATTTGAAATTCTTCTTGATCATCTAAAGATAAAATCAATTCAATATATGCAGTTGGACCAATCAAGGCATGAGTGCTCGCAAGTAATTTGGCGTTAAAACTTTCTTCTTTAAAGTCCCATGTATCTTGTTCACGTGTAGCTTCTACGAATGTTTTATAAAATGAATTATTTAAAGAATCATTTAAAGTTAATAAGTAATTATAAAATAGTTCTGTTCCACAAGTTTTACGGTTATTTAGTTCTGAAACAGCATTTACATATGCTGGTATTTCTTTATTATATGATAAATGATGATCAAAATGTTGTAATTTATTTGTTATGTCCACTCTTTTATTTAAAATAGCAATAGCACTTGGAATAAGAGGTAAATCACATAAATAAATCATTTCATACTTAGAAAAATCAAAAGTTGTGAAGAGCTCAGGCAAATCATTAATATCACCTAAAATATAGTCAATTTTATTGTTATAAAATTTATTTGCTAAAATTATAGAACCCATTCCATCAATATCAGCAATATGAGATATTATTATTTTGTTATTATTTTCTATTTTTTTTATCATATTTTTTCTCCTCTATATATTTTTATATTTAAACTAAAAAGCCAACTTTAGTAAATGTATTATACCACGGCAAGACGCACTCTTATTTTTCTTTATTTACTGATGAGCAAGCATGATCAATAGTTCCAGTAATAAGTTTGCTTACTTCAGCGACAATTTTTTCAGGATTTTCATGCATTCCTTTATCTAACCAATCTAAAACAATAGAAACAAAGGCATATTTATAAAAATTTGTTATAAATTGTTTATCTTCTTCTCTTAAACTCTTCTCTTTAGATTTATCTACTATTTCACTATATATTATCGGATAAACTAGGCGGTATAAATTACTTCTTAATATTTCACTGGAAACCGAATGGTAAATGTTTTCTACAAAGACTTTTTCTTCATCAATTATTTTAAAGATAATTAAGAACTTATCTTCCCATGATTCACCGTCACCATTTTTTATATTTGATAACAGTACTTCTAACAAGGACATTTATATAAAATGGAGTTGAATAAGCATACCAAATTAGATAATCATAATTAAGAATAATGGAAAATAGTAGTATCAATACTATAGAAATGCTTGGCAAAACTAGACCAATAATTTGGGATAATCTTATTTTTTTATTTTGAACAAATTTGTTGACAAAATAAGATAATAATAAAAAGAAATATTCGAAAGTAAGAAAGATTGATATTAAAGACAAAAGTGTTAATGGTGATGGTATTCATTGCTGCAAAAATAAAAGTTGATATCAAAGCAATTAAACTTAATATTAAAAAAGTTTTCTTTTTCATATAATTCCTTCAAATAATATTTTTATCCCCAATTTTGATACCCTTTTTCTTCATAACCATTACATTTTAAATATAGTTTATATGAAATATTACAGTTATTTTGTTCATCTAAAGGATCCTTTCGATATCGTTTAACTTTTACAAATACATCACAATAGGATTTTTTATCATAATCAAGTAAATCTTTTTGTTTTATGTAACCATTTTCAATTAAAAATTGGGCATTGTAATGTGTTCCTGGAGCATTATCTTCAGGAAGTTTATCTACAATAGGACATTTAGGATACATAGCTTTAAGATTATTTTTAACTCCTTTTGTAACTATTTCTCGTATTTCAGAATATCTTGTTTGTTTTTCTTGGGCTATTTTATTTTTATTAACTTTATCTATTTTAGAATAAATTATAATTCCCAAAATACTTAGAATGATTAATAGTAAAATAGATAATAATATTAATTTTGTATTTTTTTTCATCTTAGATCTTTTCTTTCAAATATAATATTTTTAATAATTAATGCTATTTACTTTGAGTATATTTACATTTAGGATAACTTTTGCATCCGTAGAATTCGCCTCGAGAACCATTTTTTAAAATTAAATCATTCCCACAAAGTGGGCATTTACCTACCATATTACTTTTTTTAGCATTGATTATCGCCCTAGTTCTAACAATGTGTTCTTTTTTAGTTTTATAATCGGTAATATTCGCTTTTTTTATTTTTTCATAAAACAAAGCAGGTTTAGAAATAATTTCTTCTTGATAGTTCTTAATAATGTTAACTATATTAGTATTGCGCGCTACTGGAATACGAGACTTTACATTTACTTTGGCCGTACTAGGAATACAAACAATAGGAATAAATTTATCCATGTCAAGATTTAATTTTTTACTAAGGGCAACAACATGACCATAGTTTTGATACATCGGATTGTTGATATAAATTTTTTTATTACCTGCTTTTAAGCACCAATTTTTATCGTATTCACTTCCTGTAATATATCCATTATATTGTTTAGTCTCAATGACAAAAATACCATATTTGCTAATAACAATATGATCAATTTGATAAGTTTTATTATCGACATCAATCATAATATTATTTAATACTTTATATTCTTTTTTATTTAATTTAGATAAGGCTTCCTTAGTCCATACTTCTCCCATAAAACCAACTATCTGACGATAAAAGGCCCAACTTATAAAAGCTATAATCAGAAAAAGCCAAAATAAAGGATTTGTTAAAGCCAATTTTTTTACTAATTCCCAGCTAAAATCGTTCATTTTTCTACCTCACTTTTATTATTTTAAGATTATTTATTTAGTTTTTATCACTTAAAAGTGATAATTTTAATTGGTCATATACTTTAGTTTCAAGATGAGCTTTTTCTTTTAATTTTTCAAATTCATTACCAAGAAGAATGAATTCATCTTTAGCACTCATAGCATGGTCAGAAATACAAATTTGACCAATAAAATTAGAAAACATAAAGCGATATATGAAAGCACATAAATTTTTTTTATTACAGCAATTTTCATATTCCCCGTTAGGAAGAATTTCATAACCTAATTTTTTTAAAACATCATATTCTTCAATAATGGCATCCATAATTAATAAAGAGTATTTTTTGTCCTTTTTTAATAATTTCAAATTACCATTAACTTTATAACTAGCAAAAACTAAAGGAAAAACAGCACATGCATGAGTTTTGAGATAATCATTCATTTTATTTTCAATTGTTACTTTTATTTTAGTTTGATTGAAGATAGATTTAATAAATTCATTATCATACTTTGCTCCATCAGTACGACCAATTACTATTTTGTTTAAACAAATAGAATTTATATAACCATCATATTTTTTACCAGCAGCCATAAAAAAGGCAAATAAAACATTTTTATTTTTGATGGTTTGGTATTTTTCGACTTTTATATTATTTCCAACAAAAATAATGTTTTGACTTTTATTAGATTCGATAATAGGAACGATACTATCTAAATTAGAAAATCTTGAAACAATAAAGATTGCATCGTAAAGATCATCTTCTTCTAATTTTTTAATTATTTTAAAATGATCAATTGTTTGGTGACCAAATTTATGTTTTATGGTAAGACCATTATTTTGTAAATTTTCGTACGTTTTGCCTCGAGCAAAAATTGTTATATCGTTACTTTTTTTTAAAGAATAAGCTAGGTTTGAACCAAGAACTCATGCTACAAATAATTAATATTTTCAATTTTATCATCCCTTCAAAAAAATTTTATTTAAATTTTCATATAAAGAAGTGGATATGGATTTCCTTGCTCATCTATTTCTGTCCTTCTGTATGTATTAAATCCCATATGCTGATAGAAAGCAACGGCCTGAGGATTTTGTTCATTAACAGTTAACTCATTAATTTGATATTTTTTTATAACATGATTTAATAACTGTTTACCATAACCTTTTCCTCTTTCACTATTTTTTATAAATAACATCTCTAATCTTTGATTTTCTACGCCAGCAAAAGCTATTATTTTTTGTTTTTTGTCTTTAATAATTAATAGATGATCTACTTCTAGTAGAGCTTGGGGAACATATTTTTTTATACTTTTTATTTCAGATGAAGATAAGAAAAGATGAGTTGCTTTAACCGAGTCTTCCCAAATTTCTATTAAATTATTTATTAAATTACTTGGTCGATCTATTAATTCAAATATTTCCATAAATCTACTCCTTGGTTTTGCTGATATTTTTATTATAGCATATAAGTAAAATGTATTATGATTTTATATATAGAATAATTTATAGTAATTAAAGATAAAAGTTAAAGAAAAAATGTTTCTTATATGATAAAATTATTTAATGAGGAGATATTAGAATGAAATTAAGTACGGAATTACTAAATTATATTGAAGAAAATATTTTACCTTGTTATCAAAATAATGATATGGGACACAATTTAGATCATATTAGATATGTTATAGAAAGAAGTTTAAAGTTTGCTAAAGAAGTTAGTGATATTAATTATGATATGGTTTATACAATTGCTGCTTACCATGATATTGCTCACTCTATAGATGCATCACACCATGAAAAACTAGGAGCTGAAATTTTATTGAGAGATAAAAATTTAGAGCATTTTTTTACGCAAGATGAAATTAAAGTAATGGCAGAAGCTGTCTATGATCATAGAGCCAGCTTAGAAGGTGAACCACGTAGTATTTATGGAAAAATTGTCTCTTCAGCTGATCGCAATACTTTAATAGAATTGCCATTAAAAAGGACTTATGCTTATCGAATGAAACACAATCCTAATGATACGCTTGATGAAATCATTGAGCAGTCTAGACAACATATAATTAGTAAATTTGGTAAAAAAGGATATGCGACAGAAAAGATGTATTTTGAAGATTTTGATTATAAAATTTTTTTAGAAAAAATTGCTATTTTAGCAAATAACAAAGATAAATTTAGAGAAGAATTTTTGAAAGTAAATGGTTTAAATAATAAATTAAAATTAATTTTTGATGAAATAAAAAGACATAATCCTAATATGTCTACAGATGATGTATTAAAAAAGGTATATGAAGAAGTAAAAGATGAAACTGACAAATCTTTTATAGAGCTTAGAAATATATTAATAGAAGAAAATGCTAACAAGAATAGCTTACAATTATGTAAAAAAAATCCTTGATTAAAAGGATTTTTTATTATTTTGTTATGCGATCTTTTAAGCCATCTTCCATATTTATTTTGGTAGGAATAACGTATTTGGCATCAATTTTATGAGCAATTAAATTAGTAATGACTTTCATCGCTCTTGACCCATCGAACCATAGTGGGTTATCACTATTTTTTCTTATTCTATCTAAAGAGGTAACTAAAGCATTATGATCATAATTATCACACATTTCTCTAGTAAGCATATATTTTTGATTAGAGCTTTCATATAAAGTGTTTTTTTTCAGTTTATATTGAGCATTATTATACCAATATAGGTGATCGCCTCCAGTTAAAATTAAGATATTAGCTTGGATATTTATTTCACCAATAAGACTTTCAACGTATTTGTAAACTTCATCAAAAGTACAAGTTGGGACATCGTTTTTTAGACTAGGAAATTCATTTGTAACATCGACAACACCAAACTTATAATATTTGGTAGCTATTATCTTTTTATTATTGACAAAAATTAATTCTATTGAACCTCCACCACCAATAAATACACATAAATTACCATCATAGTTCATGTTGTTATAACATCCCATAGCAGTATATTTAGCTTCATCTTCTTGTGATACAACTTTAATTTCTAGGTTAAAGGTATTTTTTAATTTTTTATTTATTGCAGATAGTTCTTCATCTTTAATATTTCTAAAAATACTACAACCATAAATATAGACATTTTTAGTATATTCTAAAGTTGTTTTAATTACATCGTATAATTTGGCTAAATCTGATTCTTGAATTTTATTTTGTTGCTTATAATTTTTTTTAAATTCAATTGTTACATTACTTTCTTTAAGTAATTTATCATTTTCATAAATATGAGTTTTGGTATTGTTACTACCTATTTCTATTATAGCTATTTTTTTATTCATAAACTCCTCCATCGTATTTGTTTATTATATCATAATAAGATATTGTAGTTTATATTTTATATATTATTTGTATTAAAAAAAACTAACAGTCTGTTAGTCATATTTATATTATTGAACACTTGGTTCACTATTTAAAAATTTGGTGCCTGTGGTGGGACTCGAACCCACACGATATTGCTACCACTGGATTTTGAGTCCAGCGCGTCTACCAATTCCGCCACACAGGCATTACATGACTAATTATAACATACTTTTGAAATTTTTAAATGTTTTTTGATAATATTTATCAAAAATATTAATTAGTCAATTACTTTAACATCTAAGATATTAATTAAATCGAGAGCTTGAAATGAGTTGATTTTTAGTCCTTTGATGGAACGTGGAGATACTCTAATGTTAGATATATTACACTTACTGACATCAAGATTGGCTAAACTCATTTCGCTAAATTCAGTTTGGGTAAAATTAACATTAAATAATGATGTTTTATCTAGAATTGTATTAAACATCGTACTTTCTGTAAAATCAGAATCATTAATAGAAAGTTCTTTAGTTTTGGTATCTACTAAATTAAGGTATCTAGCGTTAGTATTTTTTATTGTTACTTTGGTAAAGCGACAATTATAAAAGTTAGCTCCTAATAATTTAGAATTATCTATGATAATATTATGAAAACTACATTCATTAAAATTAGTATTGGATAAATCACAATTAAAAAAAGTTACTTTGTCGAATAAAACATTATCAAATTTTGTCTCTTTTAAATTACATTTAGTAAATGTTGTATCATCAATAGATTTGTTATTTATAGTTAAATTATTTAATTCTTGGTTATCAAATTCACTATATTTTAAATTTTCATCAGGAATAATAAGCAATTCTTTATTCATTTATATCACTTTTGTCCTCTTTATAAATTGATGTAAATAGTTCCTTATCTTCATCTTCATCAATTTCGGTTTCTTTTATTTTAGGTAAGGCATTTATCGATGATAAACCAAAGTAATCTAGAAATTCACTAGTTGTGGCATATAAGTTTGGACGTCCAGCCATAGTACTTTTACCAGCCTCTTTGACTAATCCTTTGGCAACTAGTTTTCTTAAAATATGTTTGCAACTAACTCCTCTCATTTCATCTATTTCAATGCGAGTAATTGGTTGGTTATAGGCTATAATAGCTAATGTTTCAAGAGCAGCTTGAGATAAGGTATTGTTTTCAGGATTTTCTATTAATTTGCGATAATATTCTTTATGTTCCTTTTTAGTAGTAAGTTTAAAAGCATCACCTAAATAGCTTATCCTTATGCCATGATTGGTACTTTCATAAGATTGTTTTAATTCTAATAATAATTTTTTGGCTTCATCAACCGAAATAGATAAGATATCGCAGATTTGGTTTAGGGTAATTCCTTCATCGCCAACTACAAATAATATGCCTTCTAAAACACCTAATAAATCCATTATTGTTCCCTCCTCTCTATTATAATTGGACTAAAATTATCATTCTGAAGTAGGGTTATTTCATCATTTTTAGTCATTTCTAAAATAGATAGAAAAGTAACAACGATATTTTCTTTACTAAATTCATCGAATAATTCAAAAAATTCAATTTTTCTTTTATTATTTAATATTTTTCTAATACTTTTTATTTGATCATCTATACTCAATTCTTTTTTAGTAATTTTAGTTTTTAAAGGTCGTTCTAATTTTTTTCTTTTCAAATATTCATTATAGGCATTAAGTAAATCATTTAAATCAAATTCACCTTTAGGTAATTTATCTACTTCAATGTAACTTTTTAAAGATTCCGGTAATTTGGTGTATACTTCCATACGTTTTTCTTCAAGTTCTGATAAATTTTTAGTTAATTCTTTATATTTTTCATATTCTAATAATTTATTGCGTAAATCTTCTTCAGAATTGATACTAAATTCATCTTCATTATCGTTATTTTCTTCTTCATCTTGGCGATTTATAAGGAGCTTACTTTTAAGATGGATTAATTCAGCGGCCATTACTAGGTATTCACTAGCTACATCAATATTTTGTTCTTCCATAGAATGAATGAAATCTAAATATTGTTCAATTATTTCTCTAATGTTAATTTCATAAATATCTAATTTTGATTCTTTAACTAAATGAAGTAGTAAATCTAATGGTCCTTCAAAGTCAGAAACGCAAAAATTATAAGTCATATTTTATCATCCTAACTACAAGTATATCCAAGAGAAGTTATTTCATATGATACGATTTTACTTTTTTCATTATAACGGAAAAGTTTATATTGCTTTAAATCTGATATTTCTTTAATTTGGGTTGGATTTAAGACAAAAACATTTGTCATACTATATCCTTCATTATTTTCAACCAATGTTGATTCAACACCATCAATATTATTTAAAATTTCAGCATATTTTCTATCTTGTTCTAGCAAACTTTGATAATTATTGTTACTTTTTTTAATACTATAATTATTTTCAACTTTTGCTAGTAAATTATCTTTAAAGTAATAGGTTATTTTGTCGTTATCTAAAGTACATTTTAATAAAGTATAATCTCCCTCGGTATCAGTTATTTCTTTTTCTGGATAATCATCTTGTGATTTTTCTATTAACTTAAATTGATTAGCTTTTTTGTAAGCTTTTTCAGATATTACAACAGAAAATTCACGAGATTGTTTAGCTGGTAATATATCAAAGGATTGAATCAAAGAGTCACTAATAAATGTTTCGTTATCATAAAATTCAATAAAGTATTTTTTATTGAAAGCATAATTTTCATCACTATCATTAATAAGGGTAAAATTTAATTCATAGTGGTCATTTTTTTGACTCATAACTGGGTTTTTTATTGACAAATTTCCAATTGTAGCACTTCCATACCCTAAGTTAAAACTATAAAATTTATCTTCTTTTGATTCATCCTGACTATCGTCTTTTTTATTATCATCAGTAGTTGGGGTTTTAGCTGTAGGTGTAGATGGTGTAATATATTTATTTAAATATTTACTAATAGTTGGTAAATTGATAGCAAAACCGATGATAATTGCAAAAAAGATGATTACACCAATGGGGTTAGCGTCTTTTTCAGGCTTTATTTGATAGATAATCTTCTCTTCACCATTAAATGCATTAGTTGGTTTAGGAGCTTGATTATCATTTTGATTAGCTGGAGTTTCTGACACTTGAGCTGCTACTTGTGGTGTTTCTTGAGCTGGTTGATTGGTTGCTTCAGTATTATTTACTGGTACATTTGCTTGATTAGCTACTACATTATTAGTTGAAGTAGTAGTTACATCCTGTGATTTATTAGCATTATTATCCATATTATCCCTTCATTCTTTCATAGTAATTATAGCAAAAATTATGATATTTTAAAACATAAAAAAAGAGAATTAATCTCTTACGTTAAAAATTAGGGAGAAGATAAATCCAAAAAAGACAGCACTAGTTATTCCGGTACTTGTGGTAGAGAGAAGATTAGCAAACATACCAATAAAGCCTGCTTTTTGAAATCCTTCAAAAGCCGCTTTATATAAAGCATTACCAAAAGATGTTATAGGAATTGAAGAACCAATAGTTGAAAATTCAGTTATATATTCATAAAGTCCTAGAAAAGATAAAATTGCACCAAGACAAACTAGGATAGATGTAACATGACCAGGTGTTAATTTAGTGTTGTCTAATATAATTTGACCAAGTAGACAAACAAGACCACATGTTATAAAAGCATTCAAATATGTCATTTCATCACCTCGATACTTATAGCGTGAGTTATTGAAGGAATTGATTTTTTTAAATTAACCATTAAAGGATTGTGTAAAGAGCCAGTTGCTAATAAAAGAATCTTTTTGTATTTTTTTTCAGTAAGTAATTTGGTAAATAGGATTAGTGGCATAACAACTGGTCCACTACCTCCTTGGTTAGTATTTTGATCTTCTTTATAGATAATACTAGCTGCGTCAAAGTAGTTTGGTAAATTATAATTATAATCATTTTTTATTAATCGCTGAAATATTTTACTTCCTAAAAGGCCAAGATCACCAGTTACTATCACATCATAATAATTAACATCTCTATTTAGATCTGTAAGGTGTTCATGAAGCGTTAATGCTGCACTTGGAGCCATAATTGCTCCCATATTAGATGCATCTTTAATTCCGTAGTCAACTACTTTTCCTATCGTTGATGATTCTATTTTATATGGAGTTTTTTCATTTGTTAATAAACAAGCTGCCCCACCGGTAGTCGTAAACGTTGAATATATTTTACGAACAGCTCCATATTCTATAGGAAAACGATATTGTCTTTCAGCATTCAGATTGTGACTCGACGTAATACAAATGCCATTTTTAATCATTTTGGCTTCAAGAAAGTTAGCTAATATAAGAAGTGCTTCATTAAAGGTGGAACATGCATTGTAAACTCCTAAAAAAGGAATTTTCTTATTGGCTAAGTTATAACTTGTAATAACTGATTGATCAATAAGATCACCACCTATAACTAAATTAATATCGGAAGCTGCCATTTTGTTTTTTTTCAACAGATTATTTAAACAATAATTTTGCATTTTTATTTCAGCCTCTTCAAGATTTTCTTCATCATAATAATAATCTTTTATAGAATTAGGAAATTTTATATTTCCTTCCTTTTCTTTTGGACCTACTATTGTACAATAGTCTTTTATGTAAACATCATTATATTTAAAACTAGCCATTTAAAACCACCTTTACTAAAGTTAAAATTATGGCAAAAACAATACCATATAATAAAACTGAACCAGCTAATTTAAAAGTATTTGATCCCATATTTAAAAAGCCTTCTCTTTTATAATCGATTATACAACTAGAAACAGAATGAGCAAAACCGGTAATTGGAATAATTAAACCACATTTTAATTTACTAAATAGATTATCAGCGCATCCTAAAGCAGTAAAAAAGGCTGTGATAACAATTAAAATTAGTAAAGTAAAGGAAATAGCTAAATCTTGTCGATAGTATATGAGCATTCTCAAATATATAAAATTACTTATTAGACCGATAATTCCTCCTATTATGAATGCTACTAGCATGTTAGCTAATTTATTTTCTTTGGGAGTTAATTCTTCGACTAATTGCTGATATTTTTTCTTATTCATATTACGCCTCCATTGTTATTATGATTAGGAAGCTAGATAATTATACATTTTATTTAAACTCTTTTTTTCATAACGTGAAACTTTTACTTGAGATAAACCAAGTATTTTAGCCGTTTCACTTTGAGTATAATCTTTAAAATAACGATAATTAATAATTTGTTTTTCTTCTTGATTTAAAACATTTAAAGAATCTCTAACATCAATGATATTATCTTTTGATATTCTAACTTCGTTACTTATTGTTTCATATAATGGACGTTCCTCTTCTAAATCTAGACTCATAATGGTATTGGTACTCTGGTATATTAAGGCAATGGTTGATTCTGGTATTTCTAAATATAATGATAATTCTTCACTCGAAGGTAAACGTTCTAATTTTTGGGCTAACAAATATTTAGTTTGTTCTATTTTTTTATATAATTTTAAGACATCTTTATTTAGTTTAATTGATCGAAGACTACTTGCTAGTTCATACATTTCACCATAAATATATGGATAAGCATAAGTAGTAAATTTACTACTAGAATCGGGTTGGTAGTTATTATAAGCTTTAATAAGACCAATAACTCCAGCTTGATATAAGTCTTCTTTGGGAATGTCATAAAATTTGGTTGTTAATTTATAAATAAGTTTTTCATGTAATGTTATTATCTTTTCAATATCCATATTATCACCTGTTAAATAGAATATAGAGTTATTTTTTAATTTTTTAAACAGGTTCGACAGAATAAGAAAAAAGAAGATGACATAAATAAAAAAATACTGTAAATATTATTACAGTATTATTTAGTATCAATCGTATATGGATTTTCTTTAGTACCTTGACCAGATACAGAAACAGTTGATTCTATATTTATTACCGGACGAACACTATAGCTTTGATTAGTTGGAGTTTCAAGTAATTGACCATCAGCAGTTACATAGTATATATAAGCTCGATAGTTATAGTATTCTGCTGGACTCATTGTAAAATAGTTATAACCAGTATATAAATAGTAATTATAATTAGGAACACCATTTACTCCACCCGCTAAAGCAACTTCATCAGCACTAAGTAAACCAATTTTTTCTTTATAGTTTCCACCAAAATCATTGTTGGTACTAGGACAAACTAAACTTGGTGTTTTAGCAGCTGTTAATCTTTGATAGCTACCGAAGTATGTATGATAATTTTGAATGGTAGTTGATGAGTCATTACATAAAGAAGATGTGGCAACAAATTTATCGAGACCTTTTGATGTAATGTTATTGTTGTACCATTCTTGTAAATAGTTAGAAATGTCGTTATTGATTGGCTCATTGTTATAAATATATTTTAGACCGGTGTAATCAATAGCGGTATTATTTTTGCTATATGCTGCAATGCCAATCGTCTCATCTAAAACTAAACGAACTGTTTTATCTCCGTTTATACGAACAATACGCCATAGATTGTCAGCAAATGATACGTAGTTATTTTGAACATTTCCACGATAATAGAATACCTCACCATCATTGTCTTCAGTTTTGTTTAGACCTTCGTCTAGAGTTGCTACAGTAGCAAAATTTGGATTTTTTTTGTCATCAGTCGGACGATCATATGAAAGAATTGTCTCACTAAAAGTTGGTTTGATAGAAGATTCGGTATCAATTAGTTCAAATTTAGCATTAAAATACTCTTCTGGTTTAATATTTGGCATTTTCTTTTCATTAAACCATAATTTTATATTAGTTCGAACTGTTTCATTAGGATTTACTTTTACTAGACCTATTAATTTGCTTGTTTTTATTTCTTTATCAGTTGTTTTAGTACTAGTTAAATTATTATAGTTAATAACATCTTGTTCGATATTACCACTAGCCATTATAGTAAGTCCATCAGTGTTAATAGTATTTTTTTTAGTTATATTTAATCTTAATTGTAGTTCTTTAGTATTGGCACAGATATTAGTGACAGTGATAGTCATCGGGCTAGTTTCTTTGCCATCTTCATCAACTAGTGGTTTAATATTTGTTTTTTCGATAGTATCACCATTTGAAAAATATATTTTAAAACAATTTAAAGTTTCTGATTGTAATTTATCTTCTTTTCGAGTTGATATCCATAAGCCGTAGCTGGTAGAAATGATTAAAGAAATAATAAACATACAACCAATAATAACTAAAGTTATAATATATTTTTTCTTCATTCTATCGGCTCCTTACTATCATCATCTTATGTATTAAATATAATATATATGTTTTTTAGAGTCAATATTTTGTAAACAATTAACTAAATTAGTATTTTTTACTAGACACATGTCTTTTTCCTTTGACAAATTGCTTGACATTTTATGAAAAAAAAAGACAACTATAAATTTAGTTGCTGTTAATGTTTAACATTTGAATGTCTTTTATTATGTATTTTACGCTATTAGATATAAACTCATAAATGTCACTTGTATCAAAAATAAATGTTTTTTCTTCTTTTGCTTCTTTTAATATAAGACTTAACTTGTCAATTAAAACAGGCAGTTTATTAATAGGAATTTCACTGATGGAACTTTTAGGCAAAGGAAATTCATTAAAGAAAAGGTCTAAAGATAAGTTATAATGATCAATCAAGTCAATATTAATATTTGTATAATCATCGTAAATAACACTACGGATAGCTGAGTACGTTAAAGCTTTCTTTTCTTTATCATGAGTGTAACGAGATATATAATTATTTATATAGTCTCTAAACCAATATTTATCTGTAAGTAAATGGATAAAATAGCCCATTGTAAAAGGATTATTTAACTCTTGACGATATTTTTTTAAGAAGCGATCAATGTTTGGAAGATCATCTTCATTGGAATGATCCAGAAAATGAGATATTTCTTTTGTTTCACCTAATTCCTTAGACAAATCGGGAGCAATAGAACCTAACAAAAGATATCTTTCATCCATTTGTAAATATTTATTAACTTCTTTTGCAATACATAAATGCATTATTGCTGATGCCATATTATCACCTATTTTATTATAACATAATCAATAAATTTTTTAAAATCAATGATTTATCTTTATTAATTTAACAATTTCTTTAGTTGATATTAATTTGCCTTCAAGAGCTAATGTATCATTTATATATAAACTTGGATATTCTTTTACTTTATATTTTTTTATAATATCGGTTCGATTAATATTAATAATTGTAATACCAAAATCAACTTTATTCGCTGCTGATAGAACTCGTTTTTTTAATTCTAGACCTTTTTCAGTATTGGGATCAATAATTTTAATATAAATTTAAATCACCTTCTTTATAACTTCAGTAATATTATTACTTGTTTATGAAGATATGATGAAATTAAAATGAAATTATAAATTTATTAAAGCAATATTAGTGTCGCTATATTTATTTTTAGAATTAATTAAGTTATTTAAATATAATAATGACTTAGAAAATTCTTTAGTTAAAATATTTAATTTTTCTTCTTGCTCAAAGTATAATTTTAGAGTACGAGATATTTCTGGTATGTAACAATTAATAATATCTTTTATTTTGATAAACTCGATATTGTTAAATTTTATTGAATGTAAATCATTATTTTCTAAATAAGTAATATTTTGACAAGAAATAAAGTTTTTAACGGTTAGTAAGTCTTCTTTTTTAGTAATTTTATTAATAACTATTTTAGCTAGAGTACGATAATAAGCTACTTCAGAAAGATAATTAAAATAGTCATGGTATGATATTTTACAATCATGATTATTATTTTCTAGATAAGCAAAACTAATGGCATAATACGAGTTATTTAAGGTAGCACCACTAGCAATTGGTGAACCAAATTTTTCAATCCAATCAGGATGCTCTTTTTTTATTTCATTTAAAATTTTTATTTTAAGAGGTAAATCATTTTTACTTGCATAAAGAATAGTACGATCTTTGTTAACACCTAAATGATTAAGACCTACCATATGATAAGATAGATTATTATTAATACATTTATAGATATATTCTCCTAAAAAAAGTCCTGTTTCTTCGCTATTAGAAGTATTAATATATATTTTTAAATCAAATGGTTCATTACGATATGTAAATAAATTGTAATTATCAAGACCAATATTATCTTTAGTAAATTCAATAGTTGTCAAAGTTTTACTTAAGAAGTAATAAATATGATAGTTAATGTTTAAATTGTTTATTATTTCTGTTTGATTAATACCTTCTTTAATATTTTTTACAAAAATAAATAATTGTTTTGTAGTTAAGTTCTTGATTAATTCGTAATCTTTATCATTTAAATTAAATGATATATTTTGATTTAAATCTTCAAAGCAATAATTA
>UWSL01000013.1 GCA_900552975.1 uncultured Mycoplasmatota bacterium
CATTTAATATCTTTTTAAAATTATCTAAAATTGTTATAATATATTATACAGAATAGGAGAGTGATTTGGATGAATCCAGATTTAGTACATTCGTTAAATAGTTTAAGAATTCTTAGTATTGATATGATAGACCAAGCAAGTAGTGGTCATCCCGGCATCTGTTTAGGAGCTGCTCCTATTATTTATGCTCTTTTTGCTAATCATTTAAAAGTTAATCCGGCCGATCCTAATTGGATAAATCGTGATCGCTTCGTTATGTCAGCTGGCCACGGTTCAGCACTTTTATACGCAACGTTATTTATGGCTGGTTATAATATTTCTATTGATGAATTAGTTAATTTTCGTCGTTTAGATTCTTTAACTCCAGGTCATCCTGAATACGGAAAAACTCCAGGAGTCGAAGTAACAACAGGTCCCCTAGGTCAAGGATTTGCTAATGCTGTTGGAATGGCCATTGCTGAAAAATATTTACGCAACTTATTAGATGAACAAATGCCTAAACAAAATATAATTGATTACTATACGTATGTGTTAGCATCTGACGGTGATCTAATGGAAGGCGTTGCCTCAGAAGCCGCTGCCATTGCTGGCAACTTAGCTTTAGATAAATTAATTGTTTTATTTGATTCCAATGATGTAACTTTAGATGGTGAATTAAGATTATCTAGTCATGAAGATATTATTCGTAAATATATCGCCATGGGCTGGGAAGTTGACTTTGTTCAAGAAGGAAATGATACCCGTGAAATAGACAAAGCCATTACTCGTGCTAAATATAATAAAAAACCAACTTTAATTGAAATAAAAACCGTTATCGGCCGTGGGAGTCTTAATGAAGGAAAAAATATTGTTCATGGTAAACCTTTAACAAGAGATGACATTAATAACTTACGAAAAAAATATAAAATAACCACTAATCCAATGGAAATAACTGAAAATGCTGTTAAGTATCTCCGTCTTTCTATTGCTAATCGTATTAATGAACTTTATAAAACATGGCAAAAGAGTTTCCTTGATTTGAAAAAGAATGCTAGTGGTGAAGTTTTAAAAATTATTCGTTTTTTAGAAAATCAAGATCTCGGCTTAAACTTTAGTTCCAATAGTTTTAAAATTCAAAGTGATTACAATGAAGAACTTCGTGAATCCAACTCTAAATTAATGAATATTATAAGTGATCGCACTAAATTTTTTCTTGGTGGTAGTGCCGATGTTTCATCATCATGTCATACCAATCTTTATAAAGAAATCGAAATGAGTCGTAAATATCCAACGGGTCGTAATATTTATTTTGGTGTCCGCGAACATGCTATGGGGGCTATCTTAAATGGTCTTGCTTTAAGTGGTTTTAAAGTGTTTGGTAGTACTTTCCTAGTTTTTGCTGATTATTTAAAACCAGCTTTACGCATGAGTGCTATGATGAACCTTCCTGTTACTTATGTTTTTACCCATGATTCAGCAGCAATTGGTCAAGACGGTCCAACCCATGAACCAATCGAACAATTAACAATGTTGCGTTCAACTCCTAATATTATCGATTTTCGTCCTGCGGATATTAATGAAGTAGTTGGTTGCTGGGACTATATCATGAATAATAAAAGAACAGTTTTCTTATCACTTTCCAAAGAAGAAGCTCATATCTTAGCTGGTACAAGTGGTGAAAAAACAATGAAAGGGGCATATATTGTCCGTGAAGAGAAGGAACATCTTGATGCTGTTTTAGTCGCAACCGGTATTGAACTAACTACAACTTTATTAATAAGTGAAGAATTGAAACATCAAGGTTTCGATGTCCGCGTTGTTTCTATGCCATCTATGAATCTTTTTAAAGCTCAAGATCCATCATATCAAAACGAAATCTTGCCTAAAAATGCTAAAATAATAACAATTGAAGCTGGTAGTACAATGCCTTGGACTTATTTCACACCTAAAGAAAATACTATTGGTATCGATGAATTTGGTTATAGTGGAACTAAAGATGAAGTTTTACATAAATTAAATTTTGATTATGAAACAATCTTAAGCAAAATTGTTACTATTATAACTGGCCAAGCCCCAGAAGAAACAGTATCATCAGAAGAACCTACTAAAACCGAATCAAACATGGAAGATAACAATTAATTTGTTATCTTTTTTCGTCAAAAATAGACTTTTTTTGAAAACCATCTCTTATAAAATAAAGATGGTGAAGAAAAATGCGAACATTTTATATATTTAAAATCAAAAAGCCCTATGTTATTTTAACAAGACACAATCCTTTCAATCTTTACAAAACCATTGAACATATTTCTAATGTTAAAACAGATGAATTAAAAATAGCAACTAATTTATTTAACCAAATTTCTGGAACTTTTAATAAAGATCAAATCAATAAATTAATCTTCAAAAAATACCAAAATGCATATAGCTATACTAACCATTTAAATACTCATACCATCTATGATTATCATACCAAAGAACAAACTAAATTAATTATTTATCGTAGCTTTATTATTATTCAAAGTACTAAACAAATTCCTAGCTTTTTAAAAACAATTGCTACTAATAATAATTTATTTATTTGTGACTTTAATAATAAAGATTACTTCTGGTTAGATCAAGCTTTTAATTAAACTTGTTAAATCAACTTAATTAAGGTAAAATAAGGATGCAAAGGAGAGATAAAATGTTAGCAGATATATTATATGTTTTACTTGGTATCATCATTGGAGCTATCGCTGGTTTCTTTATTGCTAAAAAGGTTTTCACTAAACAATTAAAAGAAAATCCTCCAATTAACGAAAAAATGATTGAAGTTATGATGAGTAGTATGGGACGTAAACCAAGTCAAAAACAAGTTCGTCAAGTAATGCAACAAATGAACAAATATATGTGATTTAAACAAGAATATTATTGAAGAAATAATATTTTTTTGTTATTCTAATATTATAGAATAAAGAGGTGTTAGTATGAACTTATTAAATATTATTGATAAAATCTACAGCAGTAGTTATTTTACGACATTTTTAATAGGTGCTATCATTTTATTAATTGTATTATTTATTATTGTCCTTATTATGGGAATTAGAGATTCTAAAAAAATAAATCAAGTAGTAGAAGAAGAGGAAGAACCAACTGATATTACTTTAAAACCTTTAGATGAATTAGAAAAAGATGAAATAAAAGAAGATGTTACCTTTGAAATACCTTCTATAACCGCCAATTTAGAAAACTTTAAAAAGAACTTAGAATTAGAATTGCAAAAAAATAATAAAGTTGAAACATTAAATAATAGTGATAAACAATTTAAAGTAACTCAAGTAAATGAATTAGAAGATACTGTTTTATTAAATCCTACTGATCTTGTTAATGCTTCTGAAAATGAAGAAGTAAAAAAAGTAGAAGTTGAAAAGATGCTTCCTGAAGAACCTTTAGTTGAAGCAGAGACTAATCAAATTACCGAAGAAGAACAAGTCTTCATTTCACCCGAAGCAATCATCCAAGCTAAAGCTCCAGAAATAACAGTTGCTGAGGAAGAAGCAAAAAAAGAATCAGAACTAAAAGAAAAAACAATAAAAAGAAATTTGCTTGATGAAGATCGTTATGAAGAAATTAGAAAAATCTATTTGAGTCAAACTTCAAGTACTCCAAAAGAAGCAAAAAAAGAGTTTGATGAAACTTTAGAATTACCATCATTAAAGGATTGAAAATAAAAAAAAGAGCCTAAAATATGCCTAATTATTTGACATAATTTTATAAATCTCTTTTTTTTTGGTATCAATTTTGTTATACTAGCAATGGTGAAAAAAATGACAACAACAAAGTATGATGAAAATTCAATAAAAATATTAGAAGGCCTAGAAGCAGTTCGAAAAAGACCAGGTATGTACATTGGTTCAACTGATAAAAGAGGCCTTCATCATTTAGTATGGGAAATCGTTGACAACGCTATCGATGAAAGCATTAATGGTTATGGTGATTATATCAAAATAACTTTAAATAAAGATGGCTCCGTAACAGTCGAAGACCATGGACGTGGTGTTCCAATCGGCACTCATGAAAGTGGTATGTCTACACCAGAAGTTGTTTATACTATTTTGCATGCTGGAGGAAAATTTGAAGAAGCTGGTTACAAAGTATCAGGTGGCTTACACGGTGTTGGTGCCTCTGTTGTTAATGCATTAAGTAAAAGAATGGAAGTAACTATTTACAAAGAAGGTTTAATTAGTAATATTAAGTTTGAAAATGGTGGTCATGTTGTTCAAAAACTAAAAACTATTGGCACGACCAATAGAACTGGAACAACTGTTAACTTCCTTCCAGATCCTGAAATCTTTAAAAGTACCAATTTCTCTTTTACAACTATTACTGAACGTATGCAAGAAAGTGCTTTTTTACTTTCTGGGATAACTATTGAAGTAATTGATGAAGAAGATAATCGTAGTGCTAAATATCATTATGAAAATGGTTTAATTAATTTCGTTGAATACATTAATGATGGTAAAAAAGTCTTACATAAAGTAATTAATTTTAATGGTATAAAACAAGGCATTGAAGTAGATATCGCTCTTCAATATCAAGAAGGATACAACGAAAATATTTTATCATTCGTAAATAATGTTAAAACAAGCGATGGTGGTTCTCACGAAACTGGATTTAAATCAGGTATTACTAAAGCTTTTAATGATTATGCCAAAGAAAATGGTATTTTAAAAGGCAAAGATACTTCCTTTGATGGCTCAGACGTTAGAGAAGGCCTAAGTGCAGTAATAAATTTAAAAATACCAGAGGCTCTTTTGCAATTTGAAGGTCAAACAAAAGGTAAATTAGGAACTCCCGAAGCCCGTACTGTAACAGAACAAATAACATATGAAAATATGAAATTCTTCTTAGAAGAAAATCGTGAAATTGCTTTAACAATTGTCGAAAAAGCATCTCGTAGCAAAGTGGCTCGTGAGGCTGCTCGTAAAGCTCGTGAAGCGGCACGAAATGGTAAAGGCAAAGAGAAAAAAGACAAAATTTTAAGTGGTAAACTTGCTAAAGCAACTGGTAAAGTTGCTAATAAAAATGAACTGTTTTTAGTCGAAGGAGATTCAGCTGGTGGCTCTGCTAAAACTGGCCGTAATCGTGAAACACAGGCTATCTTACCGTTACGTGGAAAAGTATTAAATTGTGAAAAAGCTTCAAGCAATGATATTCATAGCAATGAAGAATTAAACACTTTAACTTATGCAATTGGAGCCGGTATTGGCAACGAATTTGATGCTTCTGAATCAAATTATGGTAAAGTCATTATCATGACCGATGCCGATGACGATGGTGCTCATATTCAAATTCTTCTTCTAACATTCTTCTATCGTTTTATGCGTCCGTTAATTGAAGAAGGTATGTTATATATTGCTAATCCTCCTTTATATGCCCTTGATTTTGGTAAATACAAAGAGTACGTTGCCACTGATGAAGAATTAGAAGAACGTAAAAAAGAAATAAAACAAAGTTATAAAGTTCAACGCTTCAAAGGACTAGGTGAGATGGATGCCGATGAGTTATATGAAACGACTATGAATCCTGAAACACGTAGTTTAATCAAAGTTAGCATAACTGATGCTGCTTTAGCTGAAAAACGCGTATCTGTTTTAATGGGTGATAAAGTTGAACCACGAAAAGAATGGATTGAAGAAAACGTTGACTTTACTTTAGAAGACAACTTTAGGAGGTAAAACATGGCAAAAAAAGAAGAAAAAACAATCATCGAGAAAATATTTGATTATACCTTAGAAGATATTATGGGCGATCGTTTTGGCAGATATTCAAAAAGTATCATTCAAGATCGTGCTTTACCAGATGTTAGAGATGGCCTAAAACCAGTTCAAAGAAGAATTTTATATACAATGTGGGAAGACCATAATACTTTTGATAAACCTTATCGCAAATGTGCCAAAGCCGTTGGTGATGTCATGGGTAAATATCATCCTCATGGCGATTCATCTATCTACGGTGCTATGATTTACATGTCTCAAAAATGGAAAATGCGTGAACCATTTATAGATATCCATGGTAACAATGGTTCCATTGATGGTGATGGACCTGCTGCCTATCGTTATACGGAAACAAGATTAACTAAACTAGCTGAAATAATGCTTAAAGATATCAATCGTAACGCGATTGAAATGACTTTGAACTATTCAGATGAAGACTTAGAGCCAACTGTCTTACCAGCTAATTTTCCAAACTTATTAGTTAATGGCTCAACTGGTATTTCAGCTGGTTATGCTACTAATATTCCCCCACATAACTTAGGTGAAGTAATTGATGCAACTATCCATCGTATTGACAATCCTAATTGTCGTTTAGATACTATTTTAAACATTGTTAAAGGTCCTGATTTTCCAACTGGTGGTGTTGTTGAAGGCAAAGAAGGCCTTCTTCAAGCCTATGAAACTGGTCGTGGCAAAGTCGTTTTAAAAGCCAAAACAGAGATAGTAAAAGAAAAAGGCGTTCATCAAATAATTATTCATGAAATTCCATATGATGTCTTAAAAGAACAACTTCGTAAGAAAATTGAGGATATCAAGATTGATAAAAAAGTTGATGGAATTACTGATGTAATTGATGTCTCTGACAAAGACCATATGGCTAAATTAATCATTGAATTAAAAAAAGATGCCAATGCTGAATTGATTTTAAATTACTTATTTAAAAATACTGATTTACAAGTTAATTATAACTTTAATATGGTTGCTATAGTCAATCGTCGTCCTAAACAACTTGGTATTTTAGAAATTCTTGATGCTTTCATTGCTCATCAAAAAGACGTCATCTTAAGAAGAACTAGATTTGATTTAGAACATGCTAAAGCTCGTCTTCATATTGTTGAAGGTTTACTAAAAGCAGTTGATATTCTTGATGAAATAATTAAAACAATCCGTGCTTCAAAAAATAAAGCAGATTCTATTGCTAACTTAGTTAGTGCTTATGCCTTTACTGAAGAACAAGCAACAGCTATTGTTACAATGCAACTATATCGTCTTTCTAATACAGATGTTAATCAATTACTTAATGAACAAAAAGATTTAAATGTTCGAATTGATTTTTTAAATTCTATCCTAAATGATGAAAATATTCTAAAAAGACGTATGAAACAGGAAATTGCTGAAATTAAAAAGGAATATGCTAATCCTCGTCGTACAGAAATTCGTGATGAGATTACTGAAATAAAAATCGATGCTAAAGATATGATTAGCAAAGAAAATGTTATCGTTGTAACTACTAATGATGGTTATGTAAAACGTATTCCACTAAAATCATATGTTAGTTCCCAAGGTGAACCAACAACACTTAAACCAGGAGATTTTATCCGTGGTTTCTATAGTACAACTACAGTAGATACATTACTTATGTTTACTAACTTAGGTCATTACTTATACGTTCCAATTCATGAAATAATTGAAACTAAATGGAAAGAACTAGGTAAACATATCAGTAATTTAATTCAAATAGGTGCTGAAGAAAAAATAATAGCTACAATGATTTTAGATGATCCAAATCAAAATATCATCATGACTACTAAAAATGGTATAACTAAACGTACAAAATTAGAAGATTTAATTGTTAGTCGTTACACTAAACCAATTAATGCTATGAAACTAAAAGATGGCGATGAACTAGTTAATGTAACTAAAGATAACGATAGTGCTATTTTCATTACTAAAAATGGTCATTATTTAAATATTGTTTCTGAAGAAATTCCAATTGTTGGTGCTAAAGCCGCTGGAGTCAAAGGTATAAATATCAAAGATGATGAAGTCATAACTTGTTTATCTCCAGAAGAAAGTACTGAATATATTGCTATCTTTACTAGTCAAAACACTTCAAAACGTCTTAAAGTTGCTGACTTGGAAAGATTAACTCGTGCTAAAAAAGGTAGTACATTAATTAAAAAAGTAAAATCAACTAATTATGAAATAACTAATGCTCTTTCATTAAATGATCATGATATAATAGGTTTAAAAATAGATGGTGATTTTAAAGAAATTAAAGCCACTGAATTACCTATTATGGATTTATCATCAACTGGCAGTACTATATCAAAGATCAATATAGAAGCTTCATACTTAGTTCCTGAACTTGAAGAACGAAAAATAGATTTAACTTCAAATCAATCTCAAAAAGAAGAGAAGAAAATTAATGAAGTAAAAGAAGAAATTGAAGTTTTAGATGAACCAGAAATTTTAGAAATGCCTAAACCAAAACAAGAAATAGAAGAGCTAACCCTTGATGATTTTCTAGATGATTTCAAATTATAATAATAAAATCACTTATTAAACATAACATTTAATAGGTGATTTTTTTATGGGAAAAGAAGAATTTAAAAACTTTGTTAAAACCAAACCAGAATTAATAGATTATATAGAGGACAATACCATGACATGGCAAAAATTTTATGAAATATATGACATGTATGGTGAAGATGAATCAGTTTGGGAACGCTATAGTAAAAAAAAGACGGAAAATAATCCCAAAATTCCTAATTTTATAGATAAAATTGATATAGATACTATTCGTTCGCATATTGATACGGCGCAAAAAGCCTTGGGTGTTATCAGTGAATTAACTACTAAAAGCAATGATTCCATTTCTAATATAATAAAACCAAAAGCTGAACGCCCCATAACTAAATTCTTCGGAGACTAAAATGAAACGTTTTATTTTAGAAAATATCAAAAAAGATAAAATGTACGACTACCTTAAACAAAATTCTTTCTATATTAAAGATTTAAATCGTAATCCATTACTTTATTCAACGTTTAAAGAATACATCAAAGATAAATATCATTTACGTATAACAGACAAAGTAGAGGGCATCATCAATGACATCGAAACAGTCAGCGATATTATGAAAGTAATAAAATAATGTAAATTTTATAAAAAAAATATTGAAATTATTCATAATTAATAGTAAAATTTATTTATAAAATAGAAAGAAAGGTAGAAGAAAAATGAAAAAAATAATCAATAATAGAAAAGGTTTTACATTAGTTGAGTTACTAGCCGTTATCGTTATTCTTGCTATTTTGATGGTAGCAGCAGGAGCAGCCGTAATGTCAACAATGAACAATGCTAAAGTTAATACATTTAAAAACGAAGCATTATCAGCAATCAACATGGCTACAAACATGTATACAGAAATTTCAATGAGTGCTGACGATTCAGGAGCTTACTTAGTAAATAGTAACGATTCAAAATACAAAGGAATGTGTGTTACATTACAAGGTCTAGTTGAAAATGGTTATTTAGACAAAGATTTACATAATGGATCAACTTATGGAACAATTATCGTTGAAGTACCATTTGATGGTGGAGCAACTAAATACTCAATTTGGACTTCTGATGGAACATATGGTATCCAAGGATATGAAAAAAGTCAAATTAGTAAATTAAAATTTAAAAATACTAATAATGATGTAAGCGGTATAGGAACTTATACTACTAATGGAACTGGAATTATAACTAAATTAGAAGGTATTAAGAAAATAAATGCAGCAGCTTATAGTAATGGAACAACCGCTAACATTAATACTGCAACTGTATCAAATCAATATCAATTTAAAGCAACTGATACTGTGAAGGTTGGACCAAAACTTGCTTCAGTTCAAACTATTGCAGCTAATGGTGGTACTGGTGCTACTTATTCAAATATTATTTGTATAAATAGTAAAATCAGTTAATTTTAAGCATAGTTAAAAAAGATAATGTAAATTATCTTTTTTTAATTTAATTAGTAAATAGAAAATTTTTAAATAATACCATAATATTTTTTAACAAACTAAAAAGTCTCATAACCAATTTATGCTTGCTTTTTACTAAATAAGAAGATATGATAAAAGAAGAAAAATACGTGAGGGTGGTTTTGATGAGAAAAACTAAAGTTATTATAATAGGTGCTGGACCAGCTGGGTTAACTGCTGGTTATGAATTATTAAAAAAAGACAAAAATTACGATGTAACAATTCTTGAATCTTCAAATGATATTGGTGGAATTTCCAAAACTATAAATTATAAAGGAAATCGTATGGATATTGGTGGACATCGCTTTTTTTCTAAAGATGAAAAAGTAAATGAATTCTGGCAAGAAATACTGCCATTACAAGGAAAACCATCCATAGATGATCTTGAATTAAAACGTGAAAAAAAACTTTCTCTAAATGGTCCAGATCCTCAAAAAGAAGATAAAGTTATGCTTAAGCGTCATCGAGTATCAAGGATCTATTACCTAAATAAATTTTTTGATTATCCCGTTAGCTTAACCTGGTCAACCATAAAAAATCTTGGCTTTATAAGAACCATGAAAAGTGGTTTTAGTTATTTAAAAAGTCTTATTTTAAAAAAAGAAGAAAATTGTTTAGAAAATTTTTACATTAATCGCTTTGGTCAAAAATTATATAGTATGTTCTTTGAAGGCTATACTGAAAAATTGTGGGGGAGACATCCTAAAGAAATTGATGCTTCTTGGGGAAGTCAACGTGTCAAAGGTATTTCTATTAAAGAAGTTTTAAGAAATGCTTTTTCCAAAATGTTTCATTTAAAAAATAAAAAAGTAGAAACATCTTTGATTGAAGAATATTATTATCCTAAATATGGACCAGGTCAATTATGGGAAGAAGTAGCTCATCAATTTGAAAAACTAGGTGGTCAAATTTTAAAAAATCATGAAGTTTCTAAAATAAATGTTCAAGACAAAAAAATAATCAGTGTAGTTTGTAATAAAGAAGAATTTAAAGGAGATATTTTTATTTCTTCTATGCCTATTAAAGATTTAATCTTAAATATGAATGAAGTTCCAGAAAATATTTCTAAAATAGCAGAAGGATTACCATATCGTGACTTTGTTACAGTTGGGCTTTTAGTGAATAAATTAAAAATAAAAAACGAAACAGCTATTAAAACTTATAATGACATCGTACCTGATTGTTGGATATATGTCCAAGATACCAAGGTTAAATTAGGACGAATTCAAATATTTAACAACTGGAGTCCTTATTTAGTTGATAAGCCACAGGATACTGTTTGGTTAGGACTTGAATACTTTTGTAATGAGGGAGATCAATTTTGGAATCTCAGCGAAGAAGATTGTGTTAAACTAGCCATCAATGAATTAGAAAAAATAGGAATAATTGATTCGAATCAAGTAATAGACAGTCATCGCGAAAAAATAAAAAAAGCCTATCCAGCATATTTTGATACATACGATCATATCGATGAAGTGATTGATTACCTTAATGGCTTTGCCAATCTTTATTGTGTAGGTCGTAATGGCCAACATCATTACAATAACATGGATCACTCAATGCTAACTTCCTTTAATGCTGTAAATTGCATTATTGCTAAAAATCCTGATAAAAGTAGTGTTTGGAATGTCAATACCGAGCAAGATTATCACGAAACAACTCAAAATAAACCACCAAAAGAAAAGAAAAATTTTAATATTCCGTTTTTATGCAAAAAAAACTTTATGTTATTATACCTATTAGTTTTTATTTTCTTAATTATCAAACCTTGGTATATAGATAATGATGCTTGGTTTTTACTAAATCATGGTCGATATGTTTTAAATAACGGAATTCCTCATATTGAACCATTTACAATGCATGAAGGTTTAAATTTCGTTATGCAACAATGGTTATTTGCGACTATAATGTATATTTGTAAAGCAAAGTTTGGCTTTAAATCATTATTTTTCTTTATTGCCATAATTAACATTTTTATTATTTTTGTTATTCATAAACTATGTATGCTTATAACGGATAACAATTACAAAATAGCCATTCCTATAACCTTTTTAATAGATTTCTTATTGATAAAACTAAAATTCATATCAACGAGACCTCAAATAGTATCTTACATTTTAATAACATTATTTATTTATATTATTGAATTATATCGTAAGAAAGGAAATAAAAAAGTCTTATTATTATTGCCTCTTATCTCTATTATTCAAATTAATATGCATGCTTCAATGTGGATTTTTCTATACATCTATTCTTTACCTTTTATAGCTGAAATAATAATTAAAAAAATCACTAAAGAAAAATTGTCTTACGATGCTAAATTATTAATCATAGCCGTTATTATATCTGTAATATGTGGTGTTATTAATCCTTATAAAACCGAGGCTATGATGTATTTCTTAAACTCTCTAAATGCTAACGTTACCCAGTATATTTTTGAAATGAAAATAACATCTATTTTATCACCATATGGTGAATATAGTATCATTTTATTAGGTATTTTTATAACGCTAAGTACAATAAAATTTATGAAACAAGGAAAAATAGAGTGGAGCTACCTTTTCTTGGTATATGGAAGTTTCTTATTAGCTTTGACTAATCAAAAGAGCATTGCTTACTTCGTTATTTTTAGTTTATATTCTATAGCTTACTATTTAAATAAATTAGTAAATAAAAAAGAATCATTAAATCAACCACTTTCCAATGATCATTACATTCTAAGTCAAATCCTTTGGGTACTTTCTGTAGTTACTATTATTTTCTCTTTTTATTGGAATGTGAAAATAAATTTAGATGAACCAGAATATATGGCAGAAAAAAATTCAGTATTAAATTTATTAAAAGAAAATAAAAATAATCTTTCTAACTTAAAAGTATATTGTAATTATGACATTGGTGGTTACCTAGAATATTATGGTATCAAAGCTTATATTGATCCAAGAGCTGAAGTCTTTTATTACTCAGTTAATAAAAAGGATGAAATTTTTGATGAGTACTATTACTTACAAATTAGCAGTATTGATATAGATGATTTTTTAGAAAAATATAATTTTACCCATCTTTACTTAAACGTCAATGATGCTATTTATAAAGCTATCAAAATGGTTGGTAATGATGATAAATTTAAAAATTATACTTTACTAGATAATGCTGGTGATAATAAAATATATATAAGAAATGACTTACTAAAGGAAGAAAATTCTAAAACAGATAATTTATTACATAATAAAAAAGATTTGTTAAAAAACAATAAAAAATAGTGAAAAGCATTTATAAATGCTTTTTTACTTGGAAGAAAATTTAATTTATGAGATAATATCTTCGGTGATAAAAATGTTAATTATAGGAAGTCATGTTTCTTTTGGAAATAATCAGTTACTTGGTGCCGTTGAAGAAGCTTTATCGTATGGTGCGAATACTTTTATGTTCTATACAGGAGCCCCAACCAACACCGTAAGAAAAAAAATAGATGAAGCAGCAATTAAAAAAGCTCAGCAGTTAATGCAAGATAATAATATTGATATAGACAATGTAATTTGTCATGCTCCATATATTGTTAATCCTGCCAATGCTACGAATTCAGATAAATATCAGTTTAGTATAGATTTTATTCGTAATGAACTAAAGCGCTGCGATGAAATGGGCATTAAACAAATGGTTTTACATCCTGGTAGTGCTGTTAAAATTACTAAAGAAGAAGGATTAAATAACATTGTTAATGCCCTAAATAAAGTTCTAGATGGGACAACGCATTGTAAAATTCTTCTTGAAACGATGGCAGGCAAGGGCAGCGAGTGTGCTAGCACCATTGATGAAATGGCTTACTTAATAAAAAATATAAAAAAACAAGATCAAATAGGTGTTTGCATTGATACTTGTCATATTAATGATGCCGGTTATGATTTAACGGATTTTGATTCTTATCTTACTGAATTTTCAACTAAAATAGGTCTTGAAAAGATTGGTTGTCTTCATATCAATGATTCTAAAAATCCATTAGCTTCCCATAAAGATCGTCACGCTAACCTTGGTAAAGGAACAATTGGCTTTACTACACTTTTAAAAATTATCTATCATGAAAAATTACAAAATATTCCTAAGATATTAGAAACTCCATACATAGGAGATACTGATGATGATAAAAATCGTTTATATCCTCCTTACAAATATGAAATTGCTATGATTAGAGAACAAAAATATGACGATAATTATTATGAAAAAATTCGTCAAGATTATCAAAAAAAGTAGCTTTGCTCTTTTTTTAAAACTTTATTGACGAACGTACGTTTAGGAGGGATGAAAATGTCTAACTTATTTGATAATGTTAATAATGTCTATCAGCCTTTAGCTGAATTAATGCGTCCTCATACTCTCGATGATTTTATTGGTCAAGAACATCTTGTAGGACCAAATACAGCCTTGCGCCAAATGATTGAAAGTGATCATATTACTTCCATGATCTTCTGGGGACCACCCGGAGTCGGAAAGACTACTTTAGCTAAAATAATTGCCGACAAAACAAACTCTGTTTTTAAAGAACTAAGCGCAGTTACGGCCGGCGTTAAAGATATTAAAGATTTAATTGCTGAAGCTGAATACAATAAAATGAATGGTCATAAAACAATCCTTTTTGTGGATGAAATTCACCGTTTTAATAAAGCTCAACAAGATGCCTTCTTACCATTTGTTGAAAGAGGAGATATCATTCTAATTGGAGCAACCACTGAAAATCCTTCTTTTGAAGTAAATAGCGCTTTATTATCGCGAACTAAAGTCTATGTTTTAAATAGTCTTTCCGAAGACAATATTCTGACTATTTTAAAGAAAGCTCTTACTAAATTAGGAAAAAATAATAAAAATGGTTTAATCATTCCTGAAGAATCTCTAAAAATAATTGCCAAAGTAAGTAATGGTGATGCTCGTAATTCTCTAAATACCCTTGAAAATATCCTTAATATTCTCAAAAATGATACCAATTCATCACGATTAACTAAAGAAAAACTAATGGAAATTTTGCAAACTAATACTTTTATTTATGATAAGGATGGGGAAGAACACTACAACTTAATCTCCGCTTTACATAAGTCAATGCGTAATTCTGACCCTGATGCTGCTCTATATTACTTAGCTCGTATGTTAGAAGCTGGAGAAAATCCTTTGTATGTTGCTCGTCGTTTGATTCGTTTTGCTTCTGAAGATATCGGCTTAGCTAACCCAACAGCCCTTCAACAGGCTACTTCGGCCTACGAAGCTGCTCATTACATTGGTATGCCTGAATGTAACGTCAATTTAGCTCAAGCTGTTGTTTACTTAAGTCTAAGTCCTAAATCAAATTCCTTATATGTTGCTTATGAAAAAGCTCGTCTTGATGCCAAAAAAACAGCCCATTTAAAAGTACCTCTTCATTTACGCAATGCTGTAACTAAACTAGATGAAAAATTAGGTTATGGTAAAGACTATGAATACTCTCAAGAATATACTAATAAAATTACTGGGATGTATTGCCTACCTAATGAAATAAAAGACCATCAATATTACCAACCAGCTCCTATTGGTAAAGAAAAAGCTATTCAAGATGAATTGGCTAAAATAAATCAAATTAAAACTAACTTACGTAACCAAAATAAAAACTAATCATCAAAGATAATTAGCGTATTTAATTGTATATTCTTTTAGTAATTTCTTGATTTTAATGAAATTCTCTTCCGAATAATTACTTTTATATTTTTCTATATCAAAGATTCCATGATTAGATAAAATATTTTTCCAATTCTGTTTTATAAAACGATATGTAAAATCAAGTTCTTCATTACTTAAACCAATACCTTTATTAATAGCAAAATTATTTACATCATTAATATCCATATTATTTATATATCTTTCAATTAATACAAACATATAATCACCTAATATAATATATTCCAAAATAGTTAATTATATACAATAATTATTATAAATATTATTTAATTACTCATACTAATAATGGTGATTTAGATGAAAAAAATCTATTACTTACTTTTATTGGTATTAACGAGTATTATAAGTTATCGTTTTATTAAACTTCGTTTTATTGACTACGATAAATATTATGAAAAATACTTAAATATGTCTAATAAAATTGTCTATGGAGCTTCAGCTCCTCGTGGTCGTATTCTTGATCGCAATGGCAAAATTTTAGTTGATAATGTCGGAATCAATACTATTGTTTATCATAAAATTGCCGATATTGATGAAATAGCATTAGCTAAACAAATACTTACGGTTTTAGATTATCAAAAAATTGCTTCCATTAATGAATTAAAAAAATATTATCTTCTAACTAATAGTGGTGATGAACTACTGACAGATTCTGAAAAAGAATTATATAATCATCGTAAAATAACCACTAAAGATGTTGAAAATATTAAACTATCTCGTCTTGATAAAAAAATATTAAACTACAATGAAGAAGAAAAGAAACTTATTCATATGTACTACCAATTAAATAAAGGATATTTTTATTCAAGTAAAATAATTGCTGAAGATGTCAATAATGAAACTTGTGCTAAAATAAATGCTAAAAATTTACCAGGTTTAACTTGTGAATATACAGTTAAAAGAGTATATCTTTATGATACAATGAATGCTTTATATGGTAATGTCGGTCAGATAAATGAACTTAACAAAGATTATTATTTAAAAAAGGGTTATACTCTTGATGATACTGTTGGCATTAGCTACTTAGAAAAAGAATATGATGATTATTTAAAAGGAACTAAAGCTAAATACTTAGTTGATAAAAATAATCAATTAGTGTTGTTAGAAAACTCTAAAATAGGTAATGATATTATGCTAAGTATTGATATAGATTTACAATTAAAAATAAATGAAATAATTAAAAAAAATATCGATTTAGCTAGTACCCTAAAAAATACAAAATATTATAATACTTCATATGTAATTATAAGTGACCCAAATACTGGCGAAATAATAGCTAGTACTGGATTAAGTAAAGTAAATGGCTCCTTTAAAGATGTTACTCGTAATATCTTAACATCTTCTTTTACTGTTGGTTCTGTTATAAAAGCCTCAACTATTAGTGTTGGTTATCAAAATAACCTTATCAAAGAAGGAGCTAAGATAAATGATTCCTGCATTAAGTTATATCGTGTTCCGACTAAATGCTCTTTTAAAAGACTTGGTTTTATTGATGATATTACAGCTTTAAAAACTTCTAGTAATTATTATCAATTTAAAATTGCCATTGCCTTAACCGGTAAAAAATATAAAAAAAATATGAAACTTGGTGTCACTGAACGAGAATTTAATATTTATCGTGATACTTTAGCTAGCTTTGGTTTAGGCTCCTCAACTGGTATAGATTTAGAAAATGAATCCTTAGGAATAAAAGGAAGTACAATTGCTGATGATTTACTCCTTAACTTAGCAATCGGTCAATACGATACCTACACACCTTTACAATTAACTAATTATATTAATACAGTAGCTAAAGATGGCAATAGATATGCTCTTCATTACTTAAAAAATGTTCAAAGTAAAAATAATATCATTTATGAATATGAACCAAAACTTCTAAATACTGTAACAGGTACCAACTTTCCACGCATTAAAGAAGGATTAAGACAAGTTTTATATAATGGAACAGGCCGTGGTTATACTGACAAAAAGTATAAACCGGCTGGTAAAACCGGAACTTCTGAAGTTGTCTATAGTAAAGACGTTACAACTATTAATCAAACTTATGCCATGTTTGCTCCTTATGATAATCCCAAGTATTCTATTGTTGTTATAAGTCCTAATATTTCTTATAATAATAAAAAAGATAATTATATAGCACCTATAAATCGTTATATTTCCAAAGAAGTAAGCAAATTATTGTTTGAAAATTCCAAAATATATGATACAATAGGAACGGATTAAAAAAGGAGGGCAGTACTATGGCAAAAAATGAAAATAGACCTAATATTACACTTGTTTGTACAGAATGTAAACATGAAAATTACACAACTGAAAAAAACAAAAAAAATGATCCTGAAAAAATGGAAATCAAAAAATTTTGTAAATGGTGTAATAAAGCAACTGTTCATAAAGAGAAAAAATAGTTTAGAGGTGTTAAAATGAATGGCTTAATTAATATTAATGACATTAAAAATGGTATGACTATTATCTATGATGGTAAGTTATACTTAGTTCAAAGCTTCCAACATGTAAAACCAGGTAAAGGCGCTGCCTTCATGAAGGTTAAAATGCGTAATTTAAAAACAGGAGCAAACATCGAAGAAACTATTAATAGTAGTATAAAGGTTGAAAAAGCTCATGTAGATAAGAAAAAAATGTCTTACTTATATAATAGTGGAACTGGTTATATTTTCATGGACAATGAAACATATGAACAAATTGAAGTACCAGAAGACACATTAGCAGAAGAAAAGAAATTCTTAAAAGAAAACATGGAAGTACAATTAGATTTCTATCAAGGTGATATTATTGGTGTTACTTTACCAGAAAAAGTTGAATATGAAGTAATCGAAACAACTGAAGCTGTTAAGGGAAATACTACTAATAACGCTCAAAAAGATGCCACTTTGGAAAATGGTTATGTTGTAAAAGTACCATTATTTATATCTCAAGGTGAAAAAATTATCGTATCTACATTAGATGGAAAATATTCAAGTAGAGCTTAACAAAAGCTTTTGAAGTGTTAACATACGTTAGCACTTTTTTAATTTATAAATTTCTTAAAAAAAGTTACATAAAATATGTCAAAGTTTTCATAAAAAAAGCTCAAAGACCAAGATATATGGTAAAATATGTTATAGAAAGCTTAAAAAAAGCGTATTATTTAATGGGTGATTATATGTATAAATATAATGGGATTAATATTAACTATAAGGATTACGGAAAGAAAGAACAACCAGCCTTAGTATTTCTCCATGGTTGGGGACAAAACATTGCAATGATGGAACCAATTGCTAATCCTTTTGCCAATACACATCGTATAATAATTTTAGACTTACCTGGCTTTGGGAAATCTGATGAACCAGACTCAGCTTGGACTATTTTTGATTATGCTAAAATGTTAGCTAGTTTGTTAGAAAAATTAAAAATAGATAATCCTACATTAATAGGTCATTCATTTGGAGGTAAAATAAGCATTGCTTATGCAAAAAATTATCCTGTCTCAAAATTAGTTCTTTTAGCCAGTCCTTACAAAGTTAAAATCAAAGAACCATCAACAAAAGTAAAAATCTTAAAAAAATTAAAAACTGTCCCTGGGTTAAATAAATTAGCCGAAAGTATGAAAAAACACTTGGGGTCAACTGATTATAAAAATGCTTCCCCATTAATGCGTGAAATTCTTGTTAAACATATCAATACTGATTTAACAAATGATGCTGCTAAAATAAAGTGTCCGACCTTACTAATTTGGGGAACTAACGATGAAGCTGTTCCGTATAGTGATGCCCAAGAACTTGAAAAGATAATTGCTAATTGTGGTCTTGTAACCTATGAAGGATGTACCCATTATGCTTATCTTGAACGTTTAAATCAAACTATAAGTGTTTTAAAGTCCTTTTTTGAATGAAAGAAGTGTGAAGTATGAAAACAATCTTTATAATAAGTTTAATCATTTATCTAGTATATATTAATATAATTAGTACCAAATCCATTCATATGCTCCAACAAAATCGCTACAATCGTGGCTATCGATACATAAAGTGGATTATTAAAAATAGAAAAGAAAATTTTTTAAATTTTACTTTAATCTTTTTTT
>UWSL01000014.1 GCA_900552975.1 uncultured Mycoplasmatota bacterium
TGGAGAGATCGTACCGAACTATTTGGTTATTTCAATGAATTTACAAAGAAATTTAATGAAACAGAAGTTTTAAAAGAAATTTATTTAGCAGGGTATACTGATGATATTTATACGGTAATTTTGGACGAAATGAACATTTCTCGTGTTGAATATTACTTTGCAGAAATGTTATCTATTTTGGAAATGCCTAGTGAAGATGAGTGGATTGTTGAATTGGTTCCTAGTCCTTGGAAAACTGATCCTAAACGTTTAAATGGTGGTAAGTTAAAAATATCACCTAATGTTTGGTATATTGGAACAATTAACAACGATGATTCAACATTTATGGTTACAGATAAAGTGTACGACCGTGCTATGCCAATTGATATTAATGATAAAGGTCAAGCTTTTGAACCAATTCAAACCCCAGCAATGGATATTAATTATTCTTATTTAAGAAAGTTATTTGATTCAGCAATGAATGATAACCAAATATCAGAAGAATCATTAACTAAGATTGATAAAATGGATGATTATGTTATTAAACATTTCCGTATAGCTTTTGGTAATCGTATTGTAGCTCATATGAAAAAATTTGTTCCTGTTTACGTTGCTTGTGGTGGAACAGAAACTGATGGTATTGATTACTTTATTGCTAGAAAAATATTACGTAAATTTGAACAATTAAATATCTCCTACATTAGAGATGAAATAGATGGCTTCATAAAATTCCTTGATGATAATTTTGGTAAAGGAAAAATGCATGAATGTATTGAATATTTGTTAAGATTGAAAAAATTAACATAGAATGAGAGTGGTTAGGATATGGAAGATTTAACTGTTACATCCTTATATCATAGTGCAGATGAACAACGGATTAATAATTTTTTAAAAAAAGTCAAATCTGATATGTTAGTTGATTTGCATTATGATAAAGTGGAAGCTAACTTTGAATGGTTAGATATAATGGAAAGTACGGTAAGATATATTGATAATATTTTAAGAAATCCTAACCGTTTCATTATTAATGAAGATGAGATTGTAAAAGTTGAGTTAGCTAAAAAAATTACTGTAGAAAGTATAAAACATTTAGCTCGAAATACAAATTTAATTCAAGATATTGATAAGAAAACTGGTGATGTTAAACCTTCGAAGATACTTAACATTAACAAAGAAGAGAGTTTTGATACTTATGAAAATAGATTTATCTATACTTTAATAGTAAATATGGAAACTTTCTTAGAAATTAAGAAAAAGAAGTTATTGAATTCATCTCATTTAAAGGATGATAAGTCGATTGAATATAAAGCGGCCAGTATGGTTGGAAATGAACATGTTGCTATAGAGATTTCAATGAAATCAAGTTTGCATGTTAAAAAGAATGATGGAAATAAAAATGGAGAAGATATAGCAACACGCGTTGATAAGTTATCACAAAGAATAATAGATTTAAAAAGTACAGCGGTATTCAAAGCTTTACAAAGAGCTCATGTTGCTTTAGTTAGACCACCAATTAAGAAAACAAACGTAATCTTGAAAAATGTTAATTTCCAATATGCTGTTACTTTATGGAATTATTTACAAGAGCATTTTGGTGATGAGGATAAAAGTGTTCATAATGAAAAAAATTATCAAGAAGAGGGTATGTTACGTGGATTATTTGATGATACTTTCTTATTAGATTATCTAGCATTGTGTACTTTAAATAAAGATGCATATGATGTAAAAAATGTTAAAGAAAAAGTTATTAATCAAGTCATACAACGTATAATTGATTTAAATTCAACCTTAAGTGAAGATGAAATAAAAGATTTGATAGGTCAACAATATTCAATAGTAAAATATAAAAATAATGCAACATTTGAAGGAATTGAAAAAGTATATAAAAAACATTTAGAAAAGTACTTGTCTAAAGTTAATAATATAAAGTTGAATTAGGAAATATGAAGAAAATATTTGATAATAAAATAGTAAATGGTATTGTGTTTTTTTTAGAAACAATTGCTTTTATATTTCTTTTTCTACTATTGACTTTGACTTGTATTCAAAAATTTTCAAAAGGTGGATATTTTTTCGGATATCAGATTTATACTGTTGCATCTTCAAGTATGATTCCAAATTATAAAGTTGGAGATACTTTACTTATAAAAAAAGTACCAATTGAGGAAATAAAAGTTGGTGATGCGGTTACTTATAAGGGTGAAGATGTTACTGTTAAGAATTTAATTATTACCCATAGAGTAGAAAAAATTGAAAAGGGGGAAAATGAGTTATTATTTCATACAAAAGGTATTGCTAATAATGTAGAGGATCCAATTGTTTATGAACATCAAATTTTAGGAAAGGTTATTTATAAGTTTTATATATTAAGTATAATTGGAGATATAACGTATGATTTAACAAAACTTTTAATTTTTGTAACGTTTCCAATAGCATTTTTAATAGTTGTTGAAATTGTTAAAGTAGTAAAAGAACGTGATGAAGATTAGAAAGTAGAAAGGATTGGTTTTGATGCCAGAAGACAAAGAAAAATCAGAAAACCTTGAAATGAATGTTGCTTCTGAAGAAAAAAAGAAAAAAAAGAACATTTTATTTCTGTTAATTAAAAGACATAAAGTCAAAATGCTTCTTCTTTTGTTTTTTGCTTTGGCAGCCAATACTTACGCTTGGTTTATCTATAATAAAATTGTTAGTAGTGATATTTCAGCAGAGATTAAAGCGTGGAATATTTCTTTTGATGGAGCTAATGATGGAGTTCTAGAATTTGATTTGGATGATATGTATCCAGGTATGAATTCGCATGAAGAAACTGTTTCTTTAACCAATAATGGTGACTTAAATGCCCGTGTTTCATTTACATTACATTCTATAGAAATTTTGGGTGAAGCGTATTCTATTGAGGGACCAGAGGGTTATACTGCAGCTGATTTGACAAAGATATTGAAAGATAATTATCCTTTTGAAGTTACATTTACTTCTTCAGCTGATGAAGTAGATAGCAATGGTGGTCGAGTTGATCTATCATTTAAAGTTGTTTGGCCATATGAATCCGGAAACGATGCTTTGGATACAAAGTATGGGCAATTGGCTTATGAATTTGAAAACAATCCTGATAATAAAGATAAAAAATGTTTAAAAATAACTTTGGATGTTAATATAGTTCAAGTTGAAGGATAAAAAAATAAGTTCGTTTGAGTTGAACTTATTTTTTTTGAGTAAATGAAAGTTTAACGTTAAGTGTTAGATTATCGTTATCGATAGTTACGACTGTATCTGCATTATTATCCATTTTGTTATCATCTTCATCGTACCATTCAAAGTAGATGCGAATAGTTTGAAGACGATTTGTATCATCTAAAAGAATATCATTGGTAATTTCGGTTGTATCAGTTAGATTAACGATTGGATTATCGCCGATTTGATAACCAGTTATAATAAAGTCACTGATTAAATCATTTTCTTCAATTAAAATATTATATGTAAAGGAAACATCAACAGCAGAAGCATCAATATTTAAATCAAAATATCCTTTAATTGTTGGAGCAATGACGTTTTCGGCAATATTTTCTGATTTTTCGAATGTTGGTATTATATCTTGAGCTAAACTTGCATTATTTTTGATATCAGTTTCATTAACTTTTATGTTCCAGCGTGCTATTTTGGCATTTATTTTACCTTCTGAGGTTGTTATATATTTAGCATATGTTTCTTGCATGAAGTAAAAGCAAACAACTAAGAAAAATAAAGCTGAAAATAAAAGAATCTTTTTTCTTCTTTGCATAATACCTCCAATCTATTATTTCATTAATTATTATAGCATAGTTTTTTTATGAAAAATAGTCGTTAATTTGTGTTGTTTTAAAAAAATGGTTGTGCTATAATTATAATAACGATATGGTAGGTTTTCATATTCGTTATCTCCATTTCATGTTGTGGTAACTAAAATTGAGGGAGAGTAGAGTGGTTATGGCTAAAAAGGAAGTTGTTGTAACAGCAAAGCAAGTAAAAAGAAGGCGTAAGTTAGAAAAAATTGTAACATTGCTTTTATTATTATTACTGTTACTTTTGTCAGTAATTTATTTTATTTTGAATGTTGTGTATAACGAAGGTAGTTTTACAATAAGTATGGATAAAAATACTTATTTAAAATCAAATTTAGTTATGTATGAATCAATGAATGATAGAAGCTCAGTTAGAAAACTCTCTGCTACTAAAATTGCATTTATGGATAATATTTCTATAAAGTGGTTGCCTGATAACATTAATAAGGAAGCTGAAGGAAGTCATAATGGAGAAAATTATATAGCTTATTCTTATTATCTTGAAAATAAAGGTGAGGAAGAAATAAGTTATTGGTATTCTGTTGTTGCTGATGACGTTATAAAGAATGTCGATGAAGCAGTAAGAATTATGATTTATATTAATGATGAACAAGCGGTATATGCAAAACGTAATTCAACAACGTTAGAACCAGAGGAAGGAACCGTTCCTTTTAGAGATGATAAAGATGGAACTATTATCTTACAAGAGCGTTCAGGAATGCAACCTGGGACTATTGATAAAGTTACTGTTGTAATATGGCTTGAAGGTGACGATCCTGAATGCGTAAATGCTATTTTAGGTGGAGAGATGAAAATGCATATGGATATAACTGAGGAACATATCGAAGAGAAAAAATAAGGTGTAAGGAGTAAATGATTATGGCAAAGACAGAAAAAAATAAAAAAGATAAAAAAAGAAGATTATTGTTATTATTGTTACTTTTAGTTTTGACTTTCTGTGGACTTGGAACTGCGACTTATGCATGGTTTACATCTAATAGATCTGTTTCTGTTGATCCTATTGATGTAAATGTAACAACAGTTAATGGTTTACAAATTTCGGCTGATGGTCAAACTTGGAAAGCTAAAGTGACAAAAGATGATTTAACGGGAGCAATTAATACTTATACAGCTGCTCAAAACCAATTTCCAGATACAGTTAGTGCAGTATCAACAGATGGAACAGTTGCTAATGGACGTATGAATATGTTCTTTGGTTCAGTTGATGCAGATCAAGCAACAGGTGATTATATGTTAACAGCAACTAAACAATCTGAGATAAATTGTACTGGTGATACAGAATGTGCAGGGCATCATTTTATTGCTTTTGATGTTTTCTTAAAGGTTGATGCTGAAACAGATATCGTATTGACATCAAATTCAAGTGTTGTTCAAAAAACACCAACTGATAGAGATACTGGTATTAAGAATGCAGCAAGAGTTGGTTTTATCAATGAAGGACATGCGGCTACTGGAGCTTCAGTTGCAACTATTCAAGCTTTACAAGCAGGCACAACTGCTAATAGATTAATATGGGAACCTAATATGGATACACATACTAAAGCTGGTATTGATAATGCTTTATTAAATTATGGTATTTCAATTACTAATGAAGCTGGGGAACCTCGTATTACTTATAAGGGTGTTAAACAAGCTATAACAACACCTATTAAATTAACTGAAACAATGCAAACTGGTAATAGTGCTTATTTTGGAACAGTAACTCCAAATATTGCAACAATCTATGGTTTTACTGATGATCAAACATTTATGACACTAGAAGCTGGTGTAACAAAAGTTAGAGTTTATATGTGGGTTGAAGGACAAGACGTTGATGCAGAAAATAATGCAACTGGTTCACATATGGCGTTTAATGTTGAATTTGCAATAGCTTAATTAGAGACTTTTTATAAGTCTTTTTTTATTTGTAAAGACACTTTAAATAGTGTATACTTATATTAATACTATAGGATGTGGTTGTATGAATGATAAACTTGCAAATTCAAAAAAAACAAGTCGAAAAGAACAAAAGAAAAAAAGATTACTAATATTAATATTGTTGTTATTTTTTTGTACTATTTTGTTATCAAGTGTTACATATGCTTGGTTCTCTTCAAATAAAAATGCCACAATTGATAATATTGATATAAATGTTGCTACTTTAACTGGAATTCAAGTTTCAACTGATGCTATAAATTGGTCAAATGAACTTACTAAAGATCAGATAATAAATGCTTATAAAACATATTCTAGAGCGGAAAATCAGTTGCCTGATACTTTAAGTGGGATATCGACTGATGGAACTGTAGTAAATGGAAAAATGAATATGTTTTATGGATATACAGAAGAAAGATCGAAAGTTTATTATTTGAAAACAAAGAAAGAAACAGAAATAAATTGTACGGGGGATGAGCAATGTAGTGGTCATCATTATATTGCTTTTGATATGTTTTTACTTACTACTAATGAAACTAATTTAGTTGTAACATCTAATTCTTCAGTTGTTAATCGTGGTGAAGTTGATGATGGAGGACAAAATGCTGCTCGTGTTGGTTTTGTTGTTTTAGGAAGTGTTGCTGAAAATGCGAGTGCTGCATCTGCGCAATCTTTAATGAATGGTAGAAATGCTATTATTTGGGAACCTAATTATGATGTTCATACACCAATGGGGGTGGAAGCTGCTCGTAATATTTATGGAATAAATACTTCAACAAGTGGGGCGGCGAGAATTCCATATCGTGGTGTTAACCAAGAAATAACTAATATGGTTGACATTAGTCAAACTAATAGCAGTCCTTTTTTTACAGCAGTTAATCCACAGATAACAACTACGAAAGGTTTTGTTGATGATCAGGAATTAGTAAATATCCCAGCAGGTATTACCAAAATTCGAGTTTATATGTGGTTAGAAGGTCAAGATGTTGATTATGAAAATAATGCTGCAGATGGGCAATTAACTTTTAATTTAGAGGTTGCAATTACTTATTAAAATATCGTTATGATATTTTTTTTATGTTGACAAGTGTATTTTATACACTTTATAATTACTTGGTAAGGTTGTGAAGTAATGGACGTAAGAAATAAATTATATAAAAATCAAGGAATTCATGTAATTACAGCTTTGTTTACTGTTGAACAAGGAATAACCAAAGTTTTGTTGATAAAACGTAAGAATAAACCTTTTGAAGGAGATTGGGTTTTGACTGGTGGAGCGTTGTATAATAATGAAGATTTAGAAGAAGGAGCACTTCGTGAATTAGAGGAAAAGACTGGTATTTCAGGAGTAGAAATTAAACAATTTAAAGCTTTTGGAAAAGTTGATCGTGCACCTGTTATGCGTATGGTGGCAATTGGCTTTATTGGTATTATTGATTCCAAAAGAGTTCATGTTTTACGCGAAACTAAAAATACTTCAAATGCTGATTGGTTTCCACTTGATAAGATACCGCCACTTGGTTATGATCATGAAGAAATACTACATGATGCATTAATTGAATTACGTAAGCAGATTGTTAAAAGTAATATTTTAAAAAGTTTATTTCCAGATGGGGTAACTATGCCAGAATTACAAAAAACTTATGAAGCTATTTTAAATAAGAAATTTGATCGTCGTAATTTTCGAAAAAAAATATTAAATTTGAATTTAATAGAAGATACTAATTTGAGTGATCGTTTTGAAGGTAATAAACCTGCTAAGGTGTATATGTTTAAAAAAGAAATCGAAGATAAAGAGATTTTTTGAGTTAATTAGAAGGAAGAATAAAAATGATATATTTAATGCGTCATGGTCAAGATGATGAAAATTATATAGGTGGTTGGAGTGATGGATTATTAACAAATGAAGGGGTTGCTGGTGTAATTAAGACAGCCCTTTGGATAAAGGATAATCTTGAAATTAAACAAATTATTTGTAGTGATATTAGTCGTGCTCGTCAAACAGCCATGATTGTTAATAAATATTTGAATGTTCCAATTATTTATTCTGATTTGTTAAGAGAACAAAATAAAGGAAAACTTAATGGATTATTAAAAGAAGATGTTAAAAGAACTTCATATAAAATTTATTTGAAAAAGGTTAATATTGATACTGTGTTTCCAGATGGGGAATCTTTGGAAAGTTTGTATGAAAGAGTTAAAAGTAATATAAATTATTTTATGCAATTTAGTGATGATACTTTGATTATTACACATCGTGGCGTAATTAATATGTTTTATTATATTCTTAGAAATATTCCACTTGATATGGATAAAAAAAATTTAAGGTTGATGTTGCATCTGTTCATGCTTTAGATAAAATAACAAGAAGTATTAAGAGAATAAACTAATTAAAAAAGATTGTTTGTAACAATCTTTTTTAGACATAATTCGACAATTTTTGGAAGATGTTATTGTTATGTTTTAAATGGTGAATATAATGCGTGTTAGAATGTTTGATGAAAATCATGAGAAGGATTTGGAAAAGAGTATTAATGAATTTCTTAATACAAATAATTGTGATATAATTGACATTAAGTATCAATTAGCGATAGCAATGTTTGCAGAAGAACAGATTTATTGCTTTTCCGCAATGATAATATATGAAGAAAAATGAGTGGTTAAAGATGAAAAAAAGTTCATTTGTTGAAGGAACACTGATAGCAACCTTAGCGATCGTATTTACTAAAATTTTAGGAATGCTTTATGTAATTCCTTTTTATGCGATGATAGGAGTACAAGGTAGTGCTTTGTATGCTTATGCTTATAATATTTATGTTATATTTCTAGATATTTCAAGTGCTGGGTTACCGATTGCAATAAGTAAAATTATAAATGAGTATAATACTTTGGGAATGATGGATGCTAAAACGCGTGCATATCATTTAGGAAAAAAAATAATGGTTTTTTTAGCTATAAGCGTTTTTGTTATTTTGTTTGTTTTTGCTCCACAAATTGCTCATCTTTTAATAGGGGAATTAACAGGTGGTAATACAGTTGCAGATGTGGCAGCTGCTATCAGATGTGTTTCTTTTGCCATATTAATTGTACCTTTCTTAAGCGTTTCAAAAGGCTTTTTACAGGGTCATAATATTATTAATGTTTCTAGTATTAGTCAAGTTATTGAACAAGTCGTTAGAATAACTGTTATTTTAGGTGGTTCTTATTTAATATTAAATGTCTTAAAAGGAACAGTTACGCAAGCTGTTTGTTTATCAGTATTTGGAGCTTTTTTAGGCGGTTTAGCTGCTTATGCTTATATAAAATATCGTATTAATAAAAGTGATATTGATTTAAATGGAAATAGTATTGATAAGAAGGATGAAGTAACTAATAAGGATATTGCAAAAAAGATTTTTTCTTATGCTTTGCCATTTATTATTATTAATATCGTTAGTAGTTGTTATAATTTTATAGATATGACTTTGCTATTAAGAACAATGAATTATTTGAATTTATCAACAAATGATATTGAATTTGCAACTTCAGCAGTAACAACTTGGGCTCCTAAAATTAATATGATTGTAACAAGTGTAGCGATGGGAATGAGTACTAGCTTAATACCGACAATGGTAAGTGCTTATACTATGAAAAATTGGCGCGAAGTTAATAATAAATTTAATCAAGCAATTCAGATTATTTTGTTTGTTTCTTTACCAATGACAATTGGGATATCTTTGTTAAGTAGTTCAATATGGTCAATATTTTATGGATATAATGTTAAGGGAGCTTATATTTTGGCTTTAAATATTTTTGCAGGATTATTTATAAATATTTATATGATAACATCATCTTCGTTACAAGGCTTAAATAAATTTAAAATGGTTTATTTATCTACAATTACGGGTTTTTTAGCTAATGCATTATTAGATGTACCAATTATGATTTTATATAGTAAAATAAATATACCTCCTTATTTAGGAGCAATTACAGCCAGTATTATAGGTTATATGTTAAGTATTATTATTGCTTTTGTATCTTTAGCGAAAACATGTAATTTAAAATATAAAAAGACTTTTAAAGTTCTATTTAAAATGATATTACCGATTATTTTAATGATAATTGTTGTTGTTATTTTAAAATGGTTAATACCTGTTAATTATGGTAGTAAATTATCATGTATTATTTATGATTTTATTATTGGAATTGTCGGAGCTATAGTTTATATTTTTATTTCATTCAAAATGGGAATTGTTGAAGAAGTGTTAGGTCGAGCAATGACAAATAGAATATTAAAAAAACTTATCTTTGGTAAGATAAGTATTTAAAGCATATACATATTGGAGTAGTTATTTTCGTCAATTTCTAATTTAGAAGTGTTTTCTAGTTTGGATAATCTTTGGTCTAAACGGTTTATTTGTCTTTCTATTTTGGAAATTCTTTGTTCAAATTCTGAGTTACTTTGAATGCTTGGTCCGGCATAAAAACTTGATTCTTCTTTAGCGGCTTGGTATGGACCAAATTGACCTGTTTTGGTCATTTGGGACATGTTTGGCATTGTAGGCATTGTCATGTTGGGAGTTGGGATGTAACTTTGAGTTTGAGCATTATAATTTTGAAAGAAAGTATTACGATCTCTTTTCATAGGCATTCCTCCTTATTAAAGTATATGTAAAAATAAGAAAGTAGTGATAAAATGAGAATTAGAAAAATAAAAAATGCTTTAGAAATAGTTAATAATAGTTCGTATGTTTTAAACTTTGCTAAAGCTAAAAATAGTAAAGGAAAGTTTGCTGATCAAGTATTTGGTAATGAAAAACCATTGCATGTAGAAATAGGAATGGGTAAGGGAGACTTTATAATAGCAATGGCTAAAAAATATCCTGATGTTAATTTTGTAGGGATTGAAATGTATGAAAGTGTTGTTTGTCGTGCTCTTAAAAAGTTAGAAAGTGAACATTTAGATAATGTGAAAATAATATGTATTGATGCAATAGCTTTAGGGGAAATATTTGCAAATGAAATTGATACAATATATTTAAATTTTAGTGATCCATGGCCTAAAAAACGTCATGCTAAAAGAAGGTTGACAGCAGAGACCTATTTAAAAATTTATGATAATCTTTTAAAAGATAATGGTTTAATTATTCAAAAAACTGATAGTGTGTTATTATTTGAAAGTTCTATTATTAGTTTAAGTCAACATGGTTATGTTATTGATGATATTTCTTTAGATTTACATAATAGTGAGCGAGATAATGTAATGACTGAATATGAAAGAAAGTTTAGTAGTCAAGGAATTAAAATAAATTATTTAAAAGCACATAAAAAATAAATATTTTAATTTGACTTTAGAAATGATATAATTTAGGTGTAAGAGTGGTGAAATATGTGAAGAAAAAAATGATTCTTACTGTTTTTATGTGTATTGTTTTGTGTGGATGTACACCAATACAAAAAATGTCATTAAAAGAAGTTGTTAATAATGGAACTGAACGAAAAGTTTCTGTATATAATAAATATCGTAAAGGTTATAAGTATAATACACCTAAAGGATTAGATGTTCTTGATAATACAGAGTATAATGAAGTTATTTATAGTTCAGATTATATATATTATCTTTATGTTGATGCTGTAAGTTATTATAACAAGGTAATTGAAAAGTATAAACAAAATAATTCATCTTATGTATCTATGCCAATTGATTATGAAGATAAATATGGTTATTTAGAAATAAATGAGTTGAAAAGTGGTAAGTATCTTGTTGAAATTATGTATAATTATGCTAAAATGGAAGTAATAGTAAAGAAAGATGATATAAATGTGGTAGTTGCAAATGCAATGAGTGTTTTAACTTCTATTAAGTTTAATAATAGTGTTTTGGATACATACTTAAGTGAAGAAAATTCTCAATTTAGAGAGTTTGAATTTAATATATTTGAAACTGCTTCAACTGATAGTCAGTATTTACAAGCAGTCGAAGAAGATATATATGACGAAGATGAGATACATGATTCAGACTTGATTGACTAAGGATGGTGTAAAATATGGGATTATTTGGAAAAATAAAAAATATTTTATTTGAAGATGAAGAAGAAGTAGAAGAAACAATGCCTGTTTTTACAAAGGACGAAGTAAAACCTGTGAAAAAAGAGGAAGTTGTTGATACAGAGAAAGAAGAACCAATTAAAGTTGTCCCAGGTTCGAGATTTAAAAATGTTAAGAGAGATATTGATTTATCTTTTGATGAAAAAGATGTTTTAGATGAAGTAGTAAGTTCCTATTCGAATTCGGCTCCTGTGGAAAATAAAGAACATATACCAGAGAAAAAAGAAGAGGAAGTTGTAAAGAAAGCAGAACCAGAAAATAAATCACCTTTTCTATCTTTTGATGAAGATGAATTTGATCGCTTAAATTCGCGTATCAATAGAAATGAAGAAAAAGTTCGTCGTAAAGAAAAAGAAGAGAAGAAAGAAAAATTAAATTATCAGGAAACTGCTAGAAGAGCTAATAATAATTACTCTTCAACAACTCCTAATCGTAATGTATTTGAACATAGTTTAAATAATAACACTGTGATGAATAATGGGCGTAAACCTTTTACACCATCGCCAGTTATATCACCTGTTTATGGTATTTTAGATAAAAATTATAAAAAAGGTGATATAGTTGATCGTGATAATCCTGATGATATTGTTAGAGTTAAAATAGATAAGGTTAAGACTAGTAAGCCTGAAGCAATTGATGAACTTATTTATCATGAAGAAAAACATACTACTTATGAAGCGCCTAAACATGTTTCTCATGAGAATAATGTGACTGCTAAACATCAAGAAATTGATTTGGACTATGTTAGAAAAAAAGCATATGGTACTAAAGATTATCTAAATGATGAAGATGAGCAAAATTTAGATATTAAGTCAGTAGAAAAAAAAGAAACTAAAGTTGATCAAGAACTTGATGATATTGATCATATAGTAACTAGTTCTAAACGTTCAGAGCCAAGAATTGAAGAAACAATGGATTTGTTTAAAGATGAATCACCTGTTAAAGATGTTAAAATAGACCAAAATAATAAACTTGATGATAATGTTAATGATATAATTAAATTGCATGAAGATGATGAAGAATTGATTACACCAACTACTTCTGAAACTACTGATTCTTCTAGAGATAAAGATATTAGTGATTTGATTTTAGATGATATGGAAAAGAATGAAGATGTTGTAGTTCATCGTGGACGTGCTCTAGAAGATTTAGAAAAAACAAGTACATTACAAATACTTGATGATATTGAAAAAGAATTAAATTCAATTAAACCTATAAGTAAAAATGAAGAAAAAAATGAAGAAAATGATGATACTTTAGAAGATGATTTGTTTAACCTAATTGATTCAATGTATGAAGGAGGAGATGAAGAAGATGATTAGTTTTTTACAGACTTTTTTACCTTTAGTAATTTATATTTTATTAATAATTTTATTAGTAGTGGGAATAATATTAGGTATAAGATCTATTCAGACTTTGAATAAAGTTGATAAAGTTGTAGATGATGTTAATGATAAAGTACAATCATTAAATGGATTTTTCAACTTAGTAGATTTTACTACTGATAAGATTGTTTCAATTACTGATAAAGTAGTTGAAGGTGTTTCTGGTCTTATTGGTGGAGTATTTAGAAAAAGAAACAAAAAAGAGGAGGAATAATATGGCAGAAAATAAAAAATGTGGACTTGGAACATTTGTAGCTGGAGCAGCTGTTGGTGTTGGATTAGGATTACTTTTTGCTCCTAAATCTGGTGCTGAAACAAGAAAAGAATTGAAAGAAAAAATGGATGAACTTTTACAAAATATTAAAGAAATAAAAATGGATGATGTAAAAGAAAATTTACAAAATAAAATAGAAGAAATTAAAGAAGATTTAGCTGATTTAGATAAAGAAAAAGTTTTAAGTATAGCTCGTGAAAAGGCTGAACAAATCAAAGAAAAATTAGATGAATTAGTAAAAACAGCTAAAGAAAAAGCTTCTCCAGTAGTACAAAAAACAGTAGATGATGTTAAAGCAAAAACAATTACTGTTTTAAAAGATGTTATTAATAAACTTGAGAAAGAAGAAAACAAAAAAAGTATAAAGAAAAAAGATACTAAATAATGTATCTTTTTTTGCGTTTAGCATTTTTTTTTAGTTGATAAAAAAAGTCTAAAATGATATTATTAATAGTAGTAAGGATAGATTAATATGAGAAAAGGATTTAGAATGTTTTTTTTAATTTTAATTTTGCTTTTCTGTGTGAATTTTCAGCATGTAGAAGCAGAATTAACATTTAAAGATCAAAGTTATATGATAAAAAAACTAGCTTCATCTAATCCTAAAATAAATTCAGTAACTATTCAGGGAGATATTGCAGTAGTAAGGTCATCTGGAACTGTTTTAGGTTATTATGTTGGAACTACTAATAGTGTAAATGCTAGTACAACATATTATCAAGCTGTTAGAAATAATGTTTTTTATGCCGGTGTTAAAAATGGAACATATTATTTTTGGATTTCTAGTGGTTTAAATGGTAGGGCGATAATGTATTCACAGGGTGTAAAAGTTACTACTTCTTGTAGTAATCAAGTAGCTAATAATGCAACAGGTAGCGGAACGGTAGAAAGATGCTTTGTTTATAATCGAGGTGGATCGTTACAAGCTGATCAAACTGGAGCTTTAGTTACATGCGCTGATGGTTATGAATTACCACAAGATGGCTTAAAAGTAGCAAGTAATGGTTGTAGGAGTGTAACTACACAAGTTAGTGGTCAAGATTTACGTCAAAGATATTGTAAGGTTGTTTATTCCTATAATTGTGTAAAAACAGGTAATACTACACCAACGCCGACACCAACACCAACTCCTTCTGTTGCAGCTGCGTCACTTACTTCATTGTCTGTATCAGAAGGAAATTTGAATCCTGGTTTTAGCTCAGGAACTAAAACATATTCCTTGAGTGTAGCTAGTACAACTAGTTCTATAAAAGTAAATGCAGTAGCAGCAAGTGGTTCTTCATTTGTATCAGGTTTTGGACCACGTAATGCAAGCTTAAATTACGGAGCTAATGCTGTTCAAGTAAAAGTTAAAAATTCAGCTGGTAAAGTAACGACTTATACAATAAATGTTAATCGTGCTGATGGTCGTAGTAATGTAAATACTTTAAGTTCATTGTCAGTTTCAGCTGGGGAACTTAGTCCAGCATTTAATACTAATGTTTTTGCTTATAATGTAAATGTGGCAACCAATGTAGCACAGCTTAATATAGGTGCTGCTTTAACTGATTCTAAATCTTCATTTGTAGATGGTTTTGGTCCAAGAACAGTTAATTTGAATCCTGGTTTAAATAATGTTTTTGTTAAGATACGTAGTGAGTCAGGTAAAAATAATGTTTATACATTAAATATAATGAGAGCTACTGAAGATGCGATTTGTACAACTGGTGCTGATGATTTAGCTTTGTTGAAACAAATTAAATTTGTATCAGATAATAAGGTTGATATTGATAGTATTGATTTTTCATCAAAAGTATTTAACTATACTGATGTTAAAGTCCCTTATGAAATAGGAAATTTAACTATTGAAGCAGCAACAGTTACAGAAGGAGATACTTTTGTTATAGATGGTGCTGAAAATCTAGAAGTTGGTAAAGAGCGTGAAGTAAAAATTGTTGTATCTAGTAAAAATTGTTCAAGTGTAACAAAAACTTATACTTTATATGTTACAAGACAAGAAAAGAAAACTCTTGATAGTAATGCAGAAATTGATACGATGACTGTTGCTAAACATTCAGAAGTTAAATTTGAACAAAATAAAGAGAATTATAAAGTTAAATTAAAGAAAAAAGAAAATAAATTAGATATTAAAATAACAACAGTGTCTGAAACAACTGATTGTAAGATTGAAGGAAATGAAAATTTAGGAATTGGTTCTACAATTAAAATCAGATGTACAGCTGAAGATGGTACAACGGCTAATTATACTATAACAGTAAGTGGTCGCGAAAAAGGAACTAATGTCTTCTTATTAATAATTGTTGTTATAGTAGTAATATTATTATTAGTTTATATTGTATTGAGATTATTAGGTTATAAAATTGTTATAAATATGGCTGTTATTGGTGCATTCTTTAGAGGAATTACAGAAAAAATACAAAATATGTTTAACAAATAACTTAATTATGTTATAATCTATTTTAATTAGTGATGAAGGAATTTACGACTCTGGAGCTAAAACGTTACTCGCGTTAAGAGATGAAGTGTATGATAAAGTTTCATGAATTAAGGTGGTACCGCGGGTTTGACTCGTCCTTAGATTTATGAAGCTTTTTTTATTGATGGAGGAATATTATGAAAAAAATGAGTAATTGGGAAGAATTAAAATGGCGTGGTCTTGTTAAAGATGTTGCTGGTGAGGGGATAGAAGAAAAAATAAATAATGATATTGTTACATTTTATTGGGGAACCGATCCTACAGCAGATAGTCTCCATTTAGGTCATTATAGTTCGCTTGTTACGGCTAAAAGATTAATGAAAATGGGACATAAACCTATTTTATTATGTGGTGGTGCTACTGGTAGAATAGGTGATCCTCGTCCGACTAGTGAAAGAGAAATAATGAGTATCGAAGCTTTAAATGAAAATATTGAAGCAATAAGGAAACAAATTGATAAAATATTTGATGGAAAAGCAAAACTTGTTAATAATTATGAATGGTTTAAAGATTACGGATATTTAGAATTTTTAAGAGATATTGGTAAGTATATAAATGTTAATTATATGTTATCTAAGGATATTATTGATCGTCGTTTAGATACGGGAATTACATATGCAGAATTTAGTTATATGTTAATTCAAGGATATGATTTTTTACATATGTATGAAACAATGGGATGCACAATGCAAGTTGAAGGTAGTGATCAATGGGGCAATATTACAACAGGTATTGATTTAATTAGAAAAATAAAAGGAAAAGAAGCTTATGCTTTTACAATGCCTCTTATTTTAGATGCTACTGGTAAAAAATTTGGAAAAAGTGAAGGAAATGCTTTGTGGCTTGATATTAATAAAACTTCTAGTTATGAGTTGTATCAATACTTACTTAATACAGATGATTCAAAAGTTTTGGAATATTTAAAAGTATTTACATTTTTAACTCCAGAAGAAATAATGAATATTTATGAAGAACATGAAAAAGAACCTCATTTACGCAAGGCTCAAAAAATGTTGGCAAAATGTATTATTACAGATTTACATGGTGAAGAAGCTTATAATAAAGCTGTACAAATTAGTGAAGCTTTATTTGGTGGCGATTTGACTGGATTAAATAGTCAAGACATACTTTTAGGAATGAAAATGGTTCCATCGATAAAAATAAGTGGAGAGATAAAATTAATTGATTTATTAGTTGATAATAAAATTTGTTCTTCTAAAAGAGAAGCTCGTGAAATGCTAGCAAGTAATGCAATATCTATTAATAATCATAAAGAAACAGATGAAAATGTAATTATCAGTAAAGAAATTGGTATTGATAAAAAGGTTATTGTAATAAGAAAAGGTAAAAAGAAACAATTTATTGGTATATTTGAATAAGATAAAGTTTACTTTTTATCTTTTTTTTAATATTATATTATGCACTGGGGGAATTGGTGTGTTAAAAGAAAATTTGAGTTCATTTGTAACTCCGGAATTATTTTATGAAGGAGAATGTTCAACTATTTATCAATTGAATGATGGACGTTTATTAAAATTAAATTCGAGATATTTGCAATCATTATATTTTATGGCTGGAGTAAGTTATGAAAACAAAATATTAGATACAAGAGCTCATGAAGTATCAGAGATAGTCTCTCCATTAAGTGCTGTTTATGCTGATGGATTTTGTCGTGGTTATACAATGGAAAAAATAGCTGGAATAGATTTAAACCAATACAGTGATAATTTAAATATATATGAAAGAGCAGATTTAGAAAAATATGCTAGATTATATTGTAAAATTGAGGATGCAATTAAAAAAGCTAATCGTTTAGGAATTGTAATGCCTGATTTATGTACTTGTTCTAATATTATAATTGATCAAGCTAATAAAATACGTTTTGTTGATTATGATGGGATGCAGTTTGGTGAATTTGATAAGGCTGTGTGTATTTCGTCTACTTTAGGAGATCCAAATCAATTTGTTAGTAGTCCTAAGTATTCAAAATCAATACTTTCGTATACTACTGAACTTGATAAGCGAAGTTTAACTTTATTATTATTCTTATTTATTTTTAATAAAAATTTGAATTATGTCGATCAGTATATTCCACAATTGAAAAGAAAAATTGATTTAAAAGAAATGTTTGATTTGATTGGTTTAAAAGATGAAATATTTATGAATAAGGTTGCTAGTAACTTGAGTTTTGATAGAGAAGGCGATTATTTGGGAACAGATTTATTAAGAATTGCTAACGATTATAGAATGGTAGTTTCCCCACTGCCTCAGGAAAATGTATATGCTAAGGTTCTAGTTCATAAGTAAAAAATTTAATTGATTACAAAAAAACACTCTTAACATAAGATATTATGAAAGGAGTGTTTTGTTATGTATTCTGATTACTTTTTTCGTGATGGTAGATATTATGTAAGAGATGGCCGAGGCTTTTTTGTACCTTTTGTTTTAGGAGGTTTGCTTGGTGGAGCAGCAGTTGGAGTATCAAGACCACGACCTGTAGTTGTTAATCCTTATCCACCTTATGCTCAGGTGCCTTATTATGGTCAACCTTTCTATTATTAAGATAATTAATTGATAAACCAATTGTAATATAAAGAGACGTTAAGTAAGAGCCACCATAACTTAAAAATGGTAGAGGTATGCCAATGATAGGAACTAATGATAAATTCATTAGTATGTTGTAAAATATTTGAAAAAATAGCATATTTAATATTGAGTAGTTATAAATATTAGATATGTTTTTTTGTGATGTTATTTTACTTATATAGAAGATAATAATTGAACAAAGACATAAGTAGGTTAGGATAGTTACTGAAAGGTTATATTTACTAATTATGGATGCAAAGATAAAGTCGTTATGGTTCTCTGGAATATATAATAAATAGTTGGAACCAATAGAAATTGTGGAGTTTATTGTTTGAATATTAGACTGATTTTTGAAAGAAATTAAACGATCTAGGCGATAAAAGAGTTTAGTTCCATATATTTTTATTAGTAAATCTTTATTATTATAAAAAAGATAAATATTGGAAGTAGTAAAAATTGTTAAGAAAAAGATTATAAAAAACAATATTTTTTTATTTATTTTAGTATATTTTAAACAAGATAGGAAGATTATTAGGTATATTATAATAGCTCCTGTATCTGGTTCTAAATATGTAAGAATTGCTGGAATGATAAAGATTAAAAATAAGTAGAATTTATTTATTTTTTTAATTATTAGGTATGGTAAGTAGAGTAGTAAAGCTATTTTAGTAAGCTCACTTGGTTGAATAGAGAATGTGCCAATATGAAGCCATGCTTTGGAGCCATTTATTTCTCGTCCATAGATAAGAACAATTGTTAGTAAAAACAAACTAAATAAATAAAATAATGAAAAATATTTATTTAATTTATTTATCTTTATTTTAGACGTTAAATATAAAAAGATGTAACTTAATCCGAGCCAAATTAATTGTTTTGAGAAGTATTGAGTATTATGTAAGTAAAAGAGACTTATTATATTTAAAATAAGAATAGGAATTAAAATTATATAATTATTATAAAAAA
>UWSL01000015.1 GCA_900552975.1 uncultured Mycoplasmatota bacterium
CGATTAACTTTAGCATAAGAGGCTAAGTTATTAATTAAACCAATGTTTTGACCTTCAGGTGTTTCAATTGGGCAGATACGACCATAGTGAGAATAGTGAACGTCACGAACATCGAAGGTTGCACGGTCACGTGTTAAGCCACCTGGACCTAATGCGGATAAACGACGTTTATTCGTTAATTCAGCAAGTGGGTTCGTTTGGTCCATAAATTGTGATAATTGCGATGTGGCGAAGAATTCTTTAATTGCTGCGGTTAAAGGACGAATGTTCACTAAGGATTGTGGTGTAACATTCTCTAAGTCAGCAATGGACATTTTTTCGCGCACCGCTTTGCCCATTTTGGATAAACCGATACGGAATTGGTTTTCAATTAATTCACCTACGCAACGTACACGACGGTTGCCTAAGTGGTCGATATCATCGGTAGCGCCAAAGCCATCCATGATGTTCATGAAGTAAGAGAATACCGCTAAAATATCTGGAATTGTGACACATGGTTCAGTTAAATTTAAATCAGTGCCAACAACTGGAGATATAATCGTTCTCTTTTCATCTGCATAAACATGGATGAAGTTAACGATATCGTGACTATCTAAATTGGTGTTAATTGAAACGTGGCGAACGTGAGCGCCTTGTTCAAAGAACTTCGCATCTCTTAATTCTTCCACCATTTCTTTGGTTAATAAGGTACCTTCTGGATAGACGATTTCACCATCAGCAGAAACTAATGGTTCCGCTAATACGCGGTCGACTAAACGATTGTAAATACCTAATTTTTCTGCATATTTATAACGGCCTGCTCTACCAAGATCATAACGTTTGTGATCAAAGAACTTTTGTACTAAGAAGTTAGCAGAACCTTCTTCAGTTACTGGTTCACCTGGTTTTAATTTTTCATAAATTTCAATTAAAGCTTCATCAGTATTTTTAGTGCTATCTTTTTCTAATGTGTTTAAAAGATATTGTTCTTCACCAAAAGTCTCTAGAATTTCTTCGTTTGAAGATAATCCTAAAGCTCTTAAGAAAGCAGTAATTGTAACCTTACGAGTTCTGTCAATTCTTACGTAGTAGATGTCTCGAGCATCTAATTCATATTCCAACCAAGTTCCTTTATTTGGAATAATTTCACCAGATACTATTTTACGACCATTTTTATCTATTTCTTTTTTGAAATAAACAGATGGGCTTCTTACAAGTTGAGAAACAATTACACGTTCAGCTCCATTTATGATAAATGTTCCAGCTTCAGTCATTAAAGGTAAATCTCCCAAGAAAATTTCTTGTTCTTTTACTTCACCTGTTTCATGAATAAAAACACGTGCTTGTACTTTTAATGGTGCAGCATAGTTTACCATACGTTCTTTTGCTTCTTTAACTGAGTATCTTGGTTCTTCAAAGTAATAATCTCCTAATTCTAAAGAGATATTACCAGTGAAACTTTCTACAGGAAATAAATCTTCAAATACTTCTTTTATTCCCTCTTCTAGAAATCTTTGATATGATTTCTTTTGAATTTCTAATAAATCTGTCAATGCTAAGGTGTTTTTGATTTTAGAGAATGTTCTTCTTTCTCTGTGGTCACCAAATTTTTCTACTTTGTATGCCATTTGTGTTTCACCCCTATACCTATTTTTTAGTGTTGTTTCGAAGAAAAAACAATACGTCACCAATTTATAATTCTATATGATGTAAAGTTTCTTGTCAACGTTTTTTGGCCTTTATTATATAAAAGCCTTTATTTTTTGTGACTATTTCGCAATCATAGGAAATATCAAGATGTTCCTTGGTACTTTTGGCACCTTGATTTTTCCTGATTACACACCATAATTCTCCATCGTCACTTAAGTATTTTTGAGCATCATCTAGTATTTTATATACTACGCTCTTACCCGCTCGAATTGGAGGATTAGTAATTATTAAATCAAACTTTCCATCAATATTTTCGTAAACATCGCTATTAACAATTTGAACACTAGCTTTATTTAATTGAGCATTTTTTTGAGCTAAGTGAAGAGCTCGGTTATTAACATCACACATTGTAACTTCATACCCCAGGATTTTAGCAATTGATATTCCGATAAGGCCGTAGCCACAGCCAACATCTAAAGCTTTTTTCGTATCAGGATCATTTATTTTTTTAAAAGTAAATAAAGTATCTAATAATAGATTACTTCCATAATCTATTTTATCTTTTGAAAAAACACCATTATCACTATAGAAGGTAAATTCATGGCCCCTATTTTTATAGATAATAGTTCGTAACTCGCTTTTTAAATTGGGATTGTTAGTAAAATAATGTTCCAAAAAATCACCATATTTCTTTTTTTCGACAATAATATGAATATATTATATTTAATTTTATTGGTAAAGTCAATAAAAGTAGCATTATTTTAATGCAAAGTACAAAAAAAAGCAATAAAAACTTTTGCATTTTTACTTTTTCTTTACTATTAGGAAGCAATTTGTAAATTTTATAAAAAAACTAAGATAATAATAAAAATTATCTTAGTTCTAAGCAAACGGATTTGTATTATTAATTGCATTAATATAGTTATTAACTTTACCAGTCCATGAATCACTTGGGTTTCCAGCATGACCACTAACATAAATTGATGATAAGGCATATGAAGACGCTGGATTTGAAACGTCTATTTGATATGTTTCGCCCATATTGTTTAAAGAAACGACAAAACCAATGACGCCAGCTTCCAAAGTTGGATATTGTAACCAACCAGCATATCCTCTTTGACCACCAATATTATTACTTATAGTAAATAAACCACTTGTCATACGTCCGCTTTCTTCATAAACAATTGCTAAAGCTAGTGTTTTATCAACATTATAAAGTTCACACATTTTAGCTAAAAATTGTTCAAAGGTTAATCCATTGTCTAACAAAATATGACCAGCGTCATTATATCTTCTTGTATTACTTACTTCTTCATTAGCACGAATTTCAGGAATTGAGTAACCGAACTTTTCAGGATAACGATATAATTCTCTGATAAATTCAACAATTCCAGCTTCTGCATTAGCATAAGGGCCAAATGAGTAACGAAGATTATCTGGAGCAATAATAAAAGTTTGTTTGTACAATTCATCATCGTAATTATTAGTTAAAGTATGAGCTATTTCAACAACCTTAGCAATGTTTAATTTAAATTTAGTGGCATAGAAAATTATGGTATTGTCGAGTTTACGTTTAGATATATTTTTAGAAAGGTCAGTTACAAAATTGTTTTGACTTAAAAATCCAGGATTATTATCATCTTCATTTATAATATTTTCATTTTTTACCTCAGGTGTTGTTACAACACGAGCTAATGTATTGCTTTTATTTAAAATGGCAACAACAGTAAAAACAGATATTAATAGTGCTATTGGAATACTCACTACTACCCATTTACGTAGTTTCCGTTTAGTTTTCTTTTGTTCTTGCATACAAAATTCTCCTTTGTATGATTTAATTTTACTTTATATTTTATTTTAAGTCAAACAACAAAAAAATATACGTCTTTTTAGGTGTTAATTAACACTTTTTTTGACGTACATTTTTTTGCTTTTATAATAAGTTTATTTTTTATAGAAAATATTATTCAAATTCTTTAGTAAAGTTGCCATTTTTGAAAATAGTAATTTCTTGACCATCTTTAGTTATTCCAGTAATATTTAAATCTTTAGTTCCAATCATGAAATCAACATGGCTATCACATTGATTTAATTTATTTTTTAAAAGTTCATCTTTACTTAATCTTGTCCCATTCTTAATACATTCTGGAAAAGAAGCACCAAGAGCTAAATGGCAAGCGGCATTTTCATCATAAAGAGTTTCTAAAAAAGTAATGTTAGATTGTGAAATTGGTGAATTGTAAGGAACAAGGGCTACTTCACCTAAATAATTGGCATTAGGACAAATTTTTATTAATTCTTTCAAGGTCTCTTCACCTTCTTCGGCCTCAACCTTGATAGCTGCGCCTTTAGAAAAAGTAATATTAAAATTTTTAATTAAGACATCTTGATAAGCAAGAGGTTTAGAACTATAAACAATGCCTTCAGCACCAGTATAATCAGGAGATGTAAAAACTTCTTCTGTTGGGAAATTAACTAAAACATCTTTGTTATTCTGTAAATGTTCTGAACCAGAAGCCCAGATATGGTTAATTGGCAAATCAATTTTAAAGTCAGTTCCATTAGAACTTTGGTATTTTAAAGTTTTGAATTGATATGAATTTAATTTTTGAGCTCTTTTATGAAGTAAAGCAATTTTTTGTTGCCACAGTTTTTCAACATTATCATTGGTAATACTGCATATTTCAAAAATATGATGCCATAATTCTCCGACTGGATCTTTTGAGGTTGGGAATAGTTCTTGAGCCCAAAGTTTAGTAGGAGCAACGGCAATGCACCAAGCTAAAGCTGATTTATCTCGTAAAGCGTTAAATTCTTGACGACTTTGATAAGAAAAATTAGTTAGTTCACTCATTTTTTTAGGATCAATATCTTTCATCAAACCAGGAGTTTCAGAAGCTAGCATTAGAAAAGCAGCATTTTTCTTAGCATAAACATCCCATATACTTTTATCCCAAAAAGACATTTTCTTAAGATCAGCTACATTTAGATTTTTTAAAGCCGAATGTTTTAAATAAGGATCAGCTAAATCGTAGTATATATCAGTTATACCTTGTTCATATGCCACTTCACCTATTATTCTTACAAACTCATAACATTCTACATTAGCACTTATAAAAAGTGGTTGATTTTTGTCAATTTTTAAACATGTATTCAATAATACTTTTGCATATTTTTGCATTAATTCATTCATTTTTAACACCTCGCTTATTATTATACCATTATTAGTTAGCTTTATTACGAAAGATATTTTTAAAAAGAAAAAAACTCAAGAGATAAACTTGAGCAATATTAATTATTAAATAGTATCAACTTCTTATATATTTTTACATAAATTTACTTTTGATAGTACTAATATTTCTTTTTAATTTTAATTTAAAAGATTCTTTTTTAAAATCAAGGATTTCAGCTTTTCGTTCTTCAAATTCAATAGTTTTATTAAGAGTTATTACTAAAGTTTTATGATCTTCACTTAAGTAATAATCTAAATTCATTTTTGTAAGATAATCACCATTTTCTTGAAGCATAACAGATTTAAAAGCAACTATTTCAGTAACCAAACGTTTTGGCACTTCCCCAAATTTTGTAAATGGTAAACCACTTTTTTTAGTTACAAAGACTTCTTCAGGATTTAATCCATGTTTAATAATATATTTATCAGATGAAACTGGGAAATCAAGAGCTATATTATTAGGAACACTTGGAAATGGAATTGATTCTTCAAGTAATTTATATCCTAAAATTTCATTTAAACAACCAATTATGTAAGTATTTCTTTTAGCTTTATTTAATAGATTTTTAGCTTTTTCATGGCTTAAAGTTTCTTTAGCATCATCTTTTATAAATAGTGTTTCTGTTTCTAATTTTTCAATAATATCATTTAATTCTGGAATGCTTAAAGCATATAATTGGGCAAAATCAACAATCCAATCTGTTTCATTTATCTTTTTGATATCTTTTTGATTAGTAAGACGAATAAAAGTTTTATTACGAAGTGTATTTTTAAATAAAGCATCTTCGTATTTTTCAGCAGTTCTAAGTATCGGATTTTCAGAAAAAGGTATTTGTTCTTCTAAATCACTACTAAATTCATAACCTCTTTTTAAACATTCATTAATATCTCTTTTTTGTACATAGACTACTTCTTGACCATCTTCAATATTTCTTAATTTCATGGAAAAATCCCCCTTTAAAACAACGTTATTATAGCATAAAATTTTGGAATGTAAAATTTTACTGTTCAATCAAAATAAAGGTTTAAAAAAAGACAAATACTTTATTTTTGATTGTATTCATCTAAGAAAGAAGATTTTTGACCATCTTTGTGCCAACCTAAAATACAATTCATGTTAACATTGGAAAACGCACGGAAGATGTTTTTGTCAATTTCTGGATTAGTTTGCTTTAATTTTTTTATTAATTCTTTAATCTCTTTTCTTTTACTTGTTCCATCATTTATTAAAGAACAGCCTTCAGTAAAACGGCAAGCACAATTAATGAAAGTTAATTCATTATACTTACGCCACGAAATAATGGCATCTTCTTTTACTAAGTATAAAGGTCTTATTAATTCTAATCCTTCAAAATTATCACTATGTAGCTTAGGAAGCATCGTTTTTATTTCAGAAGCATAAAACATTGATAGTAAAGATGTTTCAATAACATCGTCAAAATGATGGCCCAAAGCAATTTTATTGCAACCTAACTCTTGAGCTTTATTATAAAGATAACCTCGACGCATTCTTGCGCATAAATAACATGGACTTTTTGAGTCGATGGTTGAAACGACATCAAAAATATCCGTATTAAACATTTCAATAGGAATATTTAAAGTTTTAGCATTATCAATAATAAATTGACGATTGTATTCATTATATCCCGGATCCATAACTACGTAATGAAGAGTAAATTTAACTTTACCATGTCTTTGTAATTCTTGGAGGCATTTAGCAAGTAAAAAAGAATCTTTACCACCACTAATGCAAACCATAATGTTATCATTTTCCGAAACTAATTCGTAGTCAGTAACTGCTCGCATAAATTTTGACCAGATATCTTTGCGGTATTTAGTTATGATACTTCGTTCAATTTTTTCATAATTTTCCATTACGCAACCTCCTTATATATTTGGGCAAATTGTTTTAAGAATTCATCTACTTCTTTCTGTGTTGTTAGATGAGACAAACTAATTCTGATAGACGTTGTAGCTAAGTTTTTATTTTTAGTTAAAGCATAAACTAGTTTAGATGGTGAATTTAAAGGACAACAACTTGTTTTACTAGAAATCATAATATGACGTTCATTAAAAAGACTAACAATTAAGTCAGATTTTACTCCACTAAGGCTCATATTAATAATCGATGGGATACTTTTTTCAGTATTATTAATAGTTACTTTGGGATACTCTTTTAAGTTAGTAATTATTTGATTGTAGTATTTCTTTATGATTGCATTTCGTTCATCTAAATTAATAATAGATTTTTCTAGAGCAACTGCAGTGGCAGCAATAAGATTAGTTGAAGGAGTCCCACTGCGATAGATAGTAGTACTTTTACCACCTAAAATCAAAGGAGATAAGCTAACATTTTGCTTTTTCACTAAAATAGATACACCATTTAAACCATAAAATTTATGTGGTGCTATCGTAATAAGATCACAGTTACGATAGTCGATAGTTACTTTGCCGATACTTTGGGACGCATCAGTATGAAAAACAATATTTTCATATTGTTTAAGTAATTCGCCGATTTGTTCTATTGGTTGAACTAAACCAAGTTCTGAATCGACAGAACAGACACTTACTAAAATAGTATCAGGACGAATCATTTGTTTTAAACAAGAAATATCAATAGTACCTTCTTTTGTAACCGGAATTAATTCAATTTCAAAACCATTTTCTTGTAAAGCTGTACATGAGGAAATAATGGAATTGTGTTCAAGTGAACTTACTAAAATATGTTTACCTCTATTTTTGTATCTTAAAGCTGTTCCACGAATGGCTAAATTATTGGATTCAGTAGCTCCACTCGTATAAATTATTTCATCAGAGTTAACGTGAAGAAGCGAAGCTATCTTAGAAGTTGCTTCGTTAATCTTGTTGAGAGCTTGATGACCTAATTCATGGTTTGAATTAGGATTTGCATAATTTTCTTTAGTCACTTTTAGAAACTCATTTAAAACCTCTTCATCAACCGGTGTTGATGCGGCATAATCTAAATATATCATATTACTCACTTACGCTTTCGGACCTTGCCAATTAGTAAATTTGGCTTTTAAATTTTGAAGTTGTTTAGTTCCAACGGTTATCGTAGTTTTATCTTCTTTCTTATTTTCTATCCCAATAGGATTACAGCCACCAGCGACTAGATTATCTAAATCATCAATAGCAAAAGTATTACCACAATTTTGACATTGAATTTTGTTACCAACTTGAACAAAGTAAGCATATGGTGAACCACCACAACTTTGACAAGTATTAACAACGACTTTAACTTTACCTTCTGAATCTTTAACGGCTAAAAGACCTATAGTAGTACCTTCATATTCATAACTAATATAAGTAACATCTTCTGTAATGTCATTTTTATTAATAACAATATTATTATTTTTATCAAGAGTTGCTTTAACTACTTTACCTGTAACTTTCTTTAAGTTAGCTGGGGCTGATGATTGGTTGGTACTTGTAAGTTTAGTATTTTTTTGTTCTTGGTTATCGCACCCAGTTAAAAGTAGAAAAAAGCTTATTAAAGCAAATAATAAATAAACTCCTCTTTTCATTTTAAACTTCCTCTATTTTTATTACTTTATAATCTAATTTACTAATTTCTTTTTTAATTAAAGATTCGTCAACAGAATCACTATAAGTTATTAAAGCATATTTTGCTTTTAAATCAACTTTTACCTTTGTAATATTAGGAATACTTTGCAAAGTGGCTGTTACTTTTTTAGCACAATGTTCACACATCATTCCTTCAATATAAATTTTTTTCTTATTTTTTTTATTAAACATTTTTATCTTCCTTCCATTTTTTTAATCTAAGAGCATTTAAAATAACTGTTGTACTTGATAGAGTCATGGCTAAACCAGCTACCATTGGATTCATTGTAATGTTAAGCGGTTCTAAGAAGCCAATTGCTAATGGTATCATACAAACATTATAGAAAAAGGCCCAAAATAAGTTTTCTTTAATATTAAGTAAGGTTTTTTTACTGATATCAAATAAGTTGTAAATACTTTGAAGATTATTATTCATAAGAATTATATCAGCCGAATCACCAGCAATATCAGTTCCAGAATTTAGACTTACACCAATAGATGCTAAAGATAAGCTTGGGGCATCATTAATTCCGTCTCCTACCATCATAACTTGTTTACCATCAGCCAACAATTTTTTCAAGGTGCTAGCTTTTTCTTTAGGAGTAACATTAGCTATGACTTTTTTAATTCCTATGTTCTCAGCTACTATAGTTGCTGTTTTTTCATTGTCACCAGTCAACATAATAATTTCTTTATGAAGACCTTGAAGCTTTTTGATAACTTTCTTTGTATTATCTCTTAAATTATCTTTGACTCCGATAAGAGCAATAATTTGTTTATTTTCAATGACGTAAACAATACTGTTCCCTTTTTTAGATAATTCTTCTTCAGCTTCTAAATAGTTATTTTTTATTTTTAATTTAGCTAATATTTTATTGTTACCAACAAAGTATTCATGTTTATTTATTTTTCCACATATTCCAAGACCGGGAATATTTTTAAAATCAGTTACGACTTTAGAAACATCCTTAAGATTTGTTTGATCATTTATAAAAGCATTAGCAATAGGATGAGAAGAAAGAGCTTCTAAAGATGTTACTATTTTTAATAGTTCTTGATCTTTGTATGAAGAATAGTTATTTATTTTTGAAACGCTTAATTTACCATTAGTTAAGGTGCCAGTTTTATCAAAGACAATAGTGTCTATTTTAGAAACATTTTCTAAGGTGGCACTTTTTTTTACTAAAAGACCATGTTTAGCACAAATACCTTCACTAACAACGAGTGCTAATGGTGTTGCCAAGCCTAGAGCACATGGACAGGCACAAACTAAGACGGTTACAAAGTGGACTAAAGAGGCACTCATACCATGGCCTAATAAAAGATGACCTACAAGAGTACAAATGGCAATTAAAATAATTGTCGGGACAAAAATACCACTTACTTTATCCGCAACTTGAGCAATGGGAGCTTTCGTATTGGTAGCTTCAACAACTAAGCGAACTATTTCAGAGATGGTGGAATCTTTACCAATGTGTTCAGCTTGATACTTGACCGTTCCATCAATATTAATAGAACCAGCGACAACCTTCGAATTTAAATTTTTTTTAACAGGAAGAGATTCCCCACTTATAAAAGATTCATCAACATGAGTTTGACCATCAATTATTTGACCATCAACAGCAAATTTCATTCCTGGTTTAACTAAAAGAACATCACCCTTCTTTATTTCATCAAGCGATACTTCAACCGGTTCATTTTCAATAAGCTTTAAAGCTTTATTAGGCGTAATGGTTACTAAACCTTTTATAGCTTCCTTAGTTTTTTCTTTACTAATATTATCAATATATCGACCTAATTTAATTAGATAAATGATAATACAGACGCTTTCAAAATAAAGATTTTCCACATACATTGTTGACCCATTAATAATTTTAAACATATTAATAGTACTATAAATAAAACTTGATAAAACACCTAAAGTAACAAGGGTATCCATGTTAGGCGATTTATATTTAATATTCTTAAGGCCACTATAGATAATATCGCGACCAAAGAACATAAAATATAGACTAAAAAGACAAAGAATTACCGAATAGTTAATGGGATGTTTTAACATGTGAAGAAAAGGAATGACGGGTAAATGAACCATATGGGACATTGAAATATATAAAACAAAGAAAGCTAAAAGACCATTGAAAATTAATGAAGGAAGTTTATTTTTTTCTTTGATTGCAACATTTTCATCATATTCTCCTAGGGATATAAAACCGGCTTCTTTGACATAGCGATTAAGATCATTAATGGTTAACGAATCTTCATAAGTAATACTAGCAGTGGCCATAACCAAATTAACTAAGGCATCTTCAATTCCTTTTTGCTTTAAGAGATACTTTTCTAAACCTGATGAACAAGCACTACATGTCATACCATCAATTTTTAAAATTATTTTTTTCATATTTTCCTCCTTTTATATTTTTTTATTTATTTTTAAAATATGATTTATCATCAATTACTTTAATAGTATTTTTAATCATATTCATCCAACAATTCATACTATAATCCCCTACTTTATCTGGTGTAAATTCAATTATATTTTCACCAGCAACAAGTCTTTTTTTGATATTGTATTCATTTATTTGGATGGTATCATTACAACCGGTAAGATATTTCTTATCAACATCAATTACTAGTTTTACTTTAAGCCCTCTTTGAACAATGATATCACCATAATTATTATAACTTAAATTAATATGAACTTCTTGGTAGTCTTTATAGATTGTAGTTGCTTGATAATTACTATAATCATTAGAAGAACTAATTAGGTTAATTCCCATTGTACTTAAACCACGTTCAAACATAATTAAAGATAAGATAAAAATTAGAACGATGGCAATTTTATTTAAAATTATTTTAATGCGACCTTTAAAAATATTAAAAGTGATACTAACAAAAAGCATTAAAGGGACGGTTCCTAAACTAAATAAGAACATTGATAAAAAACCTTTGAGAAAAGAACCAGTGGAAAGGGCATACAATTGCATAGCTTGAAGAGGTCCACAGGGCATAAAGCCGTTTAATAAACCAATAACAAAAGAATTTTTGGTTTGCTTTTTTAACTTAAGGTTAATAAAATGAGGTATTTTTATTTTAATAACATTTAACATATTTAATGACATAAGAAGCATAAGGAAAGCAGCCATTATGATAATTAAACCATTGATAGTTTCATTAATACTAATAACTTTTCCTAGAAGTCCGACTATTCCACCAATTAATGAATATGATAAAACACGACCTAAGTTATAAAAAAATGCTCTTTTAAAATAGGAAGTATTTTCTTTATTAATAGTAACAATTAAGTTAATAGCTCCACACATGCTTATACAGTGAATACTAGTTAATAAACCAGTAAAAAATAACATACCATATGTAATATTATTATCAATATTAGGAATTATATTGAAGATATTAAAACCAAAAATTTTATTTAATGTATAGAGAATAAGGATAATCGTTATAAAAATAAGTAAAAATTCTTTTAAAGTTACTTGTTTTGTTAAATCATCTTTGTTAGAGCTTATATATTCTTCCTTGGTAAAATAATCTAAGTTATTAATCGTAGTAACTATTTTAGTTTTATTTAATTGACCTATGTAATTTATTGTAGCAATATCTTTATAAATACTGATATCTTTGATTTGCTTAATTTTTAAAAGTTCTTTAGTTATTTTATTTCGACAATTATCACACGTTATTCCTTTTATCTTAACATAGATCTGAGCCATTAGTTTAGTCTCCTAATTAATTCCATGACTTCATCCATTACGTTTGGATCGTCATTTTTGATATCACGAACAACACAAGTTGCTAAATGATCTCTCAAAATTTCATTACTGACACTTTTTATCGATTTGTTTATTGCTAGTAGTTGAATAAGAATATCATTACAATACTTGTCTTCATCTATCATATTTTGAACACCCCTTATTTGACCTTCGATGGTTTTAAGACGTTTGTTAATTTTTTTCTTAGTTTCTAAGTCACGATGGGTACTCTTTTCACATTTGGTACAATGTTGGCATCGACCTGACATAATATCATCTCCAAAAAATATTATACACCCCAGGGGGGTATTAGTAAATGCTTTTTTCATAAAAAAACAAAGTCCAATAAAAGAAACTTTGAACTTTGTCTTTTTTAATTTATTTTCCTTTTAAGTAATTTTTTATGACAGGCATAAGACGGTTAAATTCTTTTTGCAGATCAGAAAAGTTTTGCATAATATATCCTTCATCATTTTCTTTGGCTTTCATTTCATGTTTATACGATATATCAGCTAACTTAGTAAAACCAAAATATTTAGAGTCACTCTTTAAAGAATGCACTTTAATAGCATAATTAGGCATATCATGTTGATTTTTAAGATTTTCTAGTTCATTAAATTTATTTTGACAATCTTCACTCCACTCACTTAGCATTTCCTTGTAAGTTACTAAATCACCAAAATTTTCAATACCTTTCTTGTAATCTATGCCATTTTTTACTAAGTAAGTTTCATCATATTGGACTTCTGAAATATTTTCATCAGAAGTTTCTGCCTCGGCTGGTAAATCAGTAATTGAATAAGCTTTAACATTACTCCAATCTATCTTAGATTGGTTTTTGTTAGGAATAAATATTTTATCTAATTTTTCTTTAATTTGGTCTTTACTAAAAGGTTTAGATATATAGTCAATAAAACCTTCACTTATGTATTTTTCTTTAGCACCAGTAAGGGCATCAGCTGTTAAGGCAATAACAGGAATATTAAATTCTGGATTTTTTCTTAAATTAGCAAGACATGTTTCTCCACTCATATTAGGCATCATTATGTCCATAAGGATTAAATCATATTTATTACCTTGATTTATTTTTTCTAAACATTCTTGGCCATCATGACATTCATCAATATTAAAAGTGAATTCTTTTAAAACTTTAGTAGCTACTTTAATGTTTAGATTATTGTCATCAACTATCAATACTTTTTTACCATGATATGTTGCAGATATATTAGCAAATTTATCATCACTCGCGATACTACTTAATGATTTAATTAAAGAACTAATTTTTTGAGGAATTTGTACAACAAAGATGGACCCTTGTCCATATTGCGATTGAACATTAATTTTGCCACCCATCATCTCAACCAATGACTTAGTAATAGCCAGCCCTAATCCAGTTCCTTCAGTAGTAGTATTTTTTTCAACATCCAAACGATCAAATTTATTAAATAAACGATTTATGTGTTCGGCTTTAATTCCTTTCCCAGTATCTTGGCATGTAATAATAATTGTAGAAATGTTTTGTTTTAAATTATTTATGCATTTTATAGTTAAATTTATTTGTCCTTTATCTGTGTATTTTATAGCATTTGTAAGTAAGTTGTTGATAATTTCTTTAACTTTCCCTTTATCTCCGATTACTTCATAAGGAATATCGTCAGCTATTTCAAGATTAAAAATAACATTTTTTTCACCAATACGAGTTTGAGTTACTTTACACATATTTATTATTTCATCTTTAAAGCAATATTTTCCTTCAATCAATTCCATTTTGTTGGCTTCAATTTTATTGATATCTAGAATATTGCCAACTATTTCAAGTAAAGTTTGAGAAGCATTAATAATATCTTTAGAATTTTCAATTACCTCATTAGGAAGTTGATCTTGATAATTTAAATTGTCTTCAGATAGGCCAACGATAGCATTTAATGGAGTACGAATTTCATGGGACATACTTGATAGAAAATCTGATTTGGCACGGTTGGCACGCTCGGCTTGTTCTTTGGCCAACTCAGTTTGACGTAACAGTTTGATATCGGGATTTTCGATAGTAAATAGCATAATCATATCGACGATTGTCAAGACAATTGAAATAAAGTTTACTTCTGGTATAACTATTCTCAAAAAAGCCACAGCTATTAGCAAAATTATTAAAAATAGTAGTGGTAAATATTTTTGCTTATTTATTGTGTTTTTTTTCTTAACTAAAAATATAACTGTCATCATCATTATAATATAGATTAATGATCCTATTAAACCAAGAATTGTCAATGGTCCTGTCGAATTCAAAATACCATTTTCGTTAATTATTTTAACATTCAAACATATTGATAGCACATATAATATAAAGTTTATTGTTAATATTAAATAATTAATAGTTTTTTTACATTTTTCAGCCGAAATCACATACATATAGTAAAACATTAGGCTACACCAGGTTACAATCAAAATAACATCCGTTCTATTTAGTAATTTTAAAATAAAATTCGAATTAGACGTTAAGGCAATAATTACTATCAAAGTCGTTGTTAACGATTCAAAAATATTTATCATTAATAATTTTTCAAAAATAATTGTTTCTTTATTTGAAACACCTTTCTTAACAAAAAAGATTATTGAAAGAATTAAAGAAATAACAAATGCACAAGATGTTAGATATCCGTTTGACATAAACTCATCAACCCTACTCTTATATAAGTATATAAAATTTTTTTAATAGTTTCAATTTAATATCAAAAAAAAATAGAATAATCTATTTTTTTAAAGAATTCTTACCAAAGTTTTCATTAAACAAGAAAGCATTATTTTTATTAGGAACTAATTTTTTTATTGGTGCATAAACTTCCTCTGCTTCAGGAACACCTTTTGGTTTATATATTAAATCAGCTATATATTCTTGGTTAAAATATGGCCATTCTTCAAATCTTTCAGTAATATATTTTCCCCATTCATCGCCTTTTAATTCAGACCTTACTAATGGTTTCTCTGTTTCCCATATCTCCCATTTTAAAGTTGCTAAAGTATCTCTTAGATCTTTAATGGCTCTACTTTTTTCTTCGACTCCTTCACCATAATTTAACATGTCAAAATTTTTGCCGATATTAACTTTAAATAATTTACCATATTGGTCACAAGCAACAGGGACTATTATGGCATTCCCTTTTTTAGCAATATCAACGATTCCCCAATAGCATGGTAGCATTGGTAAATTTGGTGTAATGTTCCATGTGCCTTCTATAAAGTACATTAGATTCCCACCATTTTGTAGATGGTCAATCATTTTTTTAGATACTAATTTTCTATCTTCTTTATCTTTTTCATTAAAATATATTACACCATTTACAGAAAGGAATGGCGCATCGATGATTCCTTGAATATGTTCATAATCGCCTGATAATAAATAATAATGGTCTTTAATTGCTTCACTTACTACTTCTATATCAAACTTTCCTATATGTGAGACAGCAAAGATAATAGGACGATTAGTTTTTTCTCTTTCATCTTTTAGTAATTCATAAGAGAATCCACCTAATCTATTTTTTAACTTATAGATACCTAGTATCAATTTATGAAGTTTTTGTCTTTGTTTAAGTGTTAACTTATCCATTTTTTTCTCTTCAATGTACCTTAGTTTGTAATATAATTCAAAAAATTCTTTCTTAGCTACATTTCTTTCTTCTTCAGTTAATGATTTATCATACATTTCTTTCTGTTTTTCTGCTAATACATTCATATAAAATTCCCCCTACTACACACTCTTCACTTAGTGAATTCATTGTAGCATATGTACCTGATGGCGTCAAAATCAGCTAAGCAAAGGCAGCAAAGTACTTTTTGAATTATTTGTATAGTTTTTAAAATTGTAAGAAAAAAAAAGAACTTTTTATAAGTTCTTTAATCTATAATTGGTAGCGCCGGGGAGATTCGAACTCTCGACCTGCCGGGTATGAACCGGATGCTCTAGCCAACTGAGCTACAGCGCCATAAAAGTAAGCAAATTAAATATATCATACCTCAGAAGTTTTGACAATACTTTTTTACTTATTTTTATCTTTTTTAGCTAAAACTGGTCCTACTCTATCTATTTTATCTAAGTATGGGTAGATAACACTTGGTTCTTTTAAACTTACATTATAATAATTTAATAGATTATCGATGGAACTTAACCCTTGAATAACTTTTCTTAATTCTTTTAAAAATGTTACTGTATCCAGTTGGTAACATTCAGCAAGTTTAGTAGCGTAAATATCTGAGATAATATATTTGTAGGCGTTATGTCTGGCATAATCAAAGTATTCAATCATTTCGTGTAAAACTGCTCCTTGACGTTCAAGTTCATAAGTTGCTTCTACTTCTTCAACATGGTCATGATTAGCCTTAATTCTAGTCATTTCATGTAATAATGTTAAATCTTCTTGAAAATTATTCTTTATTTTGGAAAGAATAATATATTCAGTTAATATACTTAGCAATTCATCGTAATGATAGCTTGATATAACAGAATTAAATCTTGTTGTAGTATAAGGTGTTAGAAAATCATGAACATATTCATGGGCTGTGCTTAAAATTTGGATAGATAAAGGTTTGCGATTTATATGAATAGCGTTAGTTTCATAATTGTCATTTTGATAATTTTGTTCAATAGCAGCATCAAATGGTGTTGACATTTTATGTGGATAAAGCATTCCATTCAGTTCTTGAACACGTTTTTGATAATTTGAACCATATATTTCTGGAAGATATTTTAGCATATATTCCTTTAATTCTTCTAAAGATATTGTTTGGCAAGTACTGTAATCGACTAATTCAGGATTTATATTTTTTAATTTAGTACATATTTTGTCATAATTTCTTTTTCCTTTACCAAACTGAATGTCTTTATATTTATCATCAGCACCATATAAAATAGTTGTTTCTTGAAATTTAGCAATTTCAATTAAAGCTTCCTCTGGTAGTAACATTTGTATTCCTCCTTGTTTAAATGTGTATTATAGCAAAATTTAGGAATTAAAAAAAGGTCAATCGACCTTAATTAAAAAATTAATCTTATAACGTCATGAATTGTTATGTACAACATTAGAAGTAATAGTAAGGCAAAGAAAATTGTTGTTGTTATGCCCTCTATCTTTTCATCAATCTTTTTACCTCTTATTTTTTCAATTATTAGAAATAATAAATGGCCACCATCTAAAGCTGGAATTGGTAATATATTCATGATACCTAAGTTGATACTTAAGTAAGCAATTAAATAGATAACACTTTCAACACCGGCACTTCTTGTTTCACCAACAACAGAGTATATGCCAACTGGTCCAGACATTGCACTGATAGAAATTTTACCAGTAAATAAGTTAACAATAGTTAGCCACATTTGTTCAACAACACTGCCAAATTTAGTGAAGGCGTATTTAACAGAGCTACCAAAGCCTTTCGTAATATTAGTTTTGGTTTGAATACCAAAGACTTTTACTTCATCACCATCATCATTTTTTTCTTTTTTAGGAACAACCTCGTAAGTAGCTGTTTGACCATTTTTATGTTCAACTGTTATTTGATATTTGTCATCTTTAGTTTTCAATAAAAGTAAAAGTTGAGTTTTATCTAACGTTTTTACTTTGGAACCATTAATAGATTTGATTACGTCGCCAGCTTTGATACCAGCTTCTTTGGCTGGATAGCCATCAGTTACATCATATACAACTGGTTTTAATGAAGGAGCACCCCAAATTAAAGCCATTGCAAATAATAAGATGATTGCTAGAAGAAAGTTATTAAAAACACCAGCAACAAGAATAATTAGTCTTTGATACCAAGGACGATTACACATAAATTGTTCTTTGGGAACTTTTTTAGTATCATCATCTTCATAAATTTCTCCAGCCATTTGAACAAAGCCACCAATTGGTAAAGCTCTTATTGAATATAAGATACCATCTTTCCCTTTAATTGACTTTATTTCTGGTCCCATTCCAATAGAAAATTCATAAATATAGACACCACTTTTTTTAGCTGTTAAGAAGTGACCTAATTCATGAACAAAAATTAATAAACCTAAAATAAAAATGAAAAGAAGTAAATTTAATAACGTAGAAATCATTTAATCACCTTACTTTATAAGCATATTTAAAACTTGAATAATTATGATATATCCTAATATGATAAATGATAAACTATCTAAACGATCAAGGATTCCTCCATGACCTGGCATAATATTAGAATAATCTTTTATATTATTTTCTCTTTTTATTTTACTAAAAAATAAATCGCCTAATTGTCCTAAAATACTTAGAATTAAAGTCATAATTATTAAAACAACGATATTGATATTAGAACCAATAATATTGTAATAGAAAATAGATGCGACAGACGTTGCAACAAGGGAACCTGCTATACTACCTTCAACTGATTTTTTAGGAGAAACATCAGGGATTAGTTTATGTTTACCAATTAAGCAACCAATAACCATAGCAAATGTATCAGTAAAAACAGCTATTAATACTAGATATAATAGCAAGAATTTATCAGCATTGTAAATAAGTATTAATAGATTAAAGAAGGCTCCAATGAATGTTACTGTACCCATTAAGTAAAAGGCTTCCTTAGTTGTGTATTTTCCTTTTTTATCAAAGATAGTTGGGATAGCAAGAGCTAAAGATATGAGAGCTATTACTAAAAAAGATATATTAGGAGAATCATAGCCAATTATATAATTATTTAATGTTATTAATTCAACTCCTAAAAAACCTAGTATTTTGATGTAATTTGGATATGGTTTATGGCTTTCTTTTAAACCTAATGTTTCATAATAAGCAAAAGATGCAACAACAGCAACACCTAAAGCCCAAGTTATTTTTCCTAGTAAAAATAACGGAATTACAATTGCAAGTGCAACAATAGCACTAATTACTCTTTGTTTCATTTTTATCATTTCCTCCAAATCTGCGATTACGTTTATTATATTCTGTGATAGCTTTTTCAAATTCCACTTCATTAAAATCGGGGAATAAAACCGGTGTAAAATATAGTTCTGCATAACTTAGTTCGTACATCATGAAGTTACTAATTCGTTCTTCCCCACTCGTTCTTATTAAGAAATCAATAGGTGGCAATTCATTGTACATGTATTTATACATTGTGTTTTCATTTAAATCAGCAATTTTAATTAAGCCTTTTTCATAATCTTTAATAATCTTCTTGGTAGCATCGACAATTTCCTGCTGACCA
>UWSL01000016.1 GCA_900552975.1 uncultured Mycoplasmatota bacterium
CGTCTACTTTGATTTTGTTTTTTTCAAAATTCGGTATACTATGTTCCCATTTCATAGGTGGCCAATCCCCATCATTGTTTTCTTTTTTACATGAGACAATTGATATGACAGCAAAGGCTAACAACAGAAGAGTGTGATGTTTTTTCATAATTATATTTTTTATTTCTTCAGCTGTTTGTTCTACCCCATAATGGTCAACGTTAATTAATAAATCATAGTTGGTAAAATCTTGCCAATTACGTCCTGTATAAAATTGATAATGTTTGCTTCTTTTTTTATTTATTTTATTGATTTCTTTTAAAGCAGTCTCTTTAGGTAAACCATAGTATTTAGTAGCACGTTTTACTTTAGATTCATCATCACTATATAAGAAAATTTTTAAAACGTTCTTATTGTCTTTTAAAATGTAATCTGCACATCTTCCAACGATAATACATGATTCTTTTTTTGCTAATTTTTTGATTACTTTTGTCTCTGCGATAAATAAGCGATCATCGTTAGCTGTAGTACGTTCATTTTCCTCTGTTTTACTTATGTATTTTTCAGTAAAACCTGATTCTTTAGCAGCTAAAGTAATTAGTTCTTTATCATAGAAATTAATTCCTAATTTTTCTGATAATAACTTACCAACATAATGACCACCAGAGGCATATTCTCGAGAAATTGTGATAACTACAGGAATCGTGTTTGGACTTTTTTGACCTAAGAGTTGGTTTTCTTCAATTTCGTTATTGCTGTTATCTAAAGCATCATATTCTGATTTGATAATAAAAATGGCAATAATAAAGCAAATAGTATCTGCTATACAACCAGCATAAAGAATGCCATAAATTCCTTTTTTAAAACCAATCGATAATAGTAAAGCTATCGGAATAAATAAGATGATTTGTCTGATAAAAGATAAAGCAGTTGCTTTTTTTACTTTACCTAATGATTGAATAAGAATACTTCCGGTCATTTCGAAGGCATTTAAACAAATAACTAATAAGAATGAATGACACATTAAGACAGCAAATTCCATAAATAAATCATAACTTGGGTCGGTTGGGGAAATAAAAATACTAACTACTTGACGTGGGGCTAAGGCAAATAACAAGTTAAAAGCAATACCAACAATAAAGTTAATTAAAAGAACTTTTTTTAATGTTTCTTTAACACGATCTTCTTTACCTGCCCCATAATTGAAGCCTATTATAGGTTGTGCACCAATCGAAATTCCTAAAACAGTTGAAATAAAGAGACTATTTATTTTAGAAATTATTCCATAAACAGACAAAGGAATGTCGGCACCAAATTTCGTAGATGCACCAAATTTGGTCATCATATTATTCATAAATACAAACAAAACTAGTACTGTTCCTTGGGTTATAAATGATGATAATCCTAAAGAAATAGTTCTTAGAATATCTTTATCTATTTTGAAATGTTTTTTATTTAGTTTAATTGATTTGAATTTTTTAAGATATAAAAGAGCAATTAAACAAGATACAATTTGTCCAATAACGGTTGCTAAGGCTCCACCCTTAACACCCATGTTAAAGCCAAAAATGAAAATAGGATCTAAGATAAGATTTATAATAGCTCCAATAATTAGCATTATCATCGAATATTTCGGTGAACCATCAGCTCTTATCATATTAGACATACTAGAATAGATTATCATAAATGGTGCACCAATAATAATGATACGTCCATAATCAACAGCGTATTTATAAACGCTTTCGGTACAACCAAACCAATAAACTAATTTTGGTAATAATATCATAGAAATAATACTTAAAATAAGTGATATAACAATAGTTATTGTTATTGATTGACCTATACTTTTGGCTGCTTCTTCTTTTTTACCTTCGCCTAATCTTAAAGAAAGATTGGCTGAGGCGCCATTACCAATTAAACCAGCAAAGGCATTAAAAATGATAACTAAAGGGAAAATAACATTAGTAGCAGCATTACCTAATGTTCCTACACCCTTTCCAATAAATATTTGATCAACGATATTATAAATCGAATTAATCAACATACTTATAACACACGGAACGGAAAAAGCTAATAATAAACTATTTATTTTTTCAGTTCCTAAATCTAATTTTTTCATAACTCATCTCCTCGCACTGATACACAATAACATATTTTGAAAATTTATGTAAGAATTTTTTTTATAAAATTAAAAAGAAATATCTTACTAGATATTCCATTTAATATTTAAATTAGAAATTAAATTGGTTTTGATTGGATTAGTACAATATCTTAAGATGATAGCTTGATTTATAGGTATTTGTTTTAATTCTGTTGCCGTTATTAATGGAGTTTCTTTATAAGCTAAGCCACACATTTTACTAATTTCTTCAGTTGTCTTATCATCCATGCTACCTAGATAAACAATGTTTTTACAATTACCAATAATATCTGAAGTTATTTCTTCACTGGTTGCATAGACTAACTTCTTGAAGTCAGAAATTGTAAATAGAAGATTAATATTTAATTTACGACTATCCATTAGAAATTGCCATACATTACGAAGCGGTTTGCTTTGATCGAAGTTTTCTAAGATAATATTTTTTCTAGTAGATTCAGTAGTTGTTTTACTTAAACAATAAAAATATTCACTTAAAAAAATTGTACTAAGTATTTTAGCGTAATCATAATTAACATTAATTATAAAAACAAGATTTTTTTTATTAAGTAAATCAGTCATCTGATATTCCTGAGTAGATGTTTTATTAACTAATATATCATTATCAATTAAACATCTTATTTTTTGATTAAAAATAGAAATGATATTTCCTTTTGTTTCAGCTGGAGCATTTAAGGTAGCTACCAAATATTTATAATGACTTGATTGTGGAGATAATTTTTCGTTATCTATCTTTTGACTTAGTGAATAAACGTCATTTAAATTAACTAAATAATTATGGTTATTTAAGTGATATAAAACTAAACCGATAAAATAATCAGCAACAGTATCGTTCCAATAAGAATCTAAAGTACTATGATCTTTGAAGATATAATAAGCTATTTCATTAAGTAAATTATAAACTTCGTCATATTGTTGTTTTTGATATAAATCGGCAATTAACTTTAAAGGATTAAAATTTTGGCTAGATTCTAAATCTTTTAAATTAAGAACAGTTATTTTATAACCATATTCGCTATAATAATTTTTACTTTCTTTAATGATATCTTCATTAAAAGTTTCAATTAAAGTATTTTCATTAGCTAAACAAGCTAATTTTAATTTGGGTATTATTAAAGAATTAGTAGCTATATTTTTATTATCTATGATAATAGCATGTCCTTCGGTATTATCATAAAATAATTTATCTTCTTTATATATAATAGGAAGACCAGAATATTTAATTTTTTCTTTCGTGGGATATTTTTCTAAAATTTTTGTAATTTCTTCTTCGGTTGCCCATTTTGAGTAATTCATATACTCACTCCTTTCTCTGAAATAACTATAGCATTATTTTGTTTTTTTATTTAAACAATAGTGTTTTTTGGTATAATAATTAAGCAGGTGAAATGATGAAAGTTAAAGAAATAGTTTGGGCAATCTTAGATTATATAAGTGAAAATTCAACCAAAAAGATTTCTATTGAAGAAATTAGCTCCGTTTTAGGTTATAGCAGATTTTATATTATGAAAAAATTCAAAGAAGAAATTGGTGTTTCAATAATTAGCTATATTAACATTTTAAAAATACTTAATTCTCTTAATGATTTAAATAGCAATAAAAGTATGTTAAAAGTAGCTTTAGATAATGGATTTAATTCTCTAGAATATTACTCAGAAATGTTTAAAAAATTTATTGGAGTTAGTCCAGTTAATTTTAAGAAAATATTACATAATCCTCATATAAATTATAATGAAAATATATTAAATAATATCTTAATGCTAAAATCTTTAAGATTACAAAGTACTATTTATTGGGAAAAGTATAGAAAAAATATTTATCCGGTAATGAAATTAAAGATTGCTAAAAATATTAATTATTCTAAATAAAAAATAGCACTAAGCTATTTTTGATCCATTATCCATTCTTGGAAATAATTTATCTTAGTATTACAATACTCACAACGTCCCTTAGTCACATCGATTGATGAACCACAATGAGGACATTTAATAAGATTGGCACCTTCTTTTAAATTGATTGTTTGGGTATCAAGGTGACGAAGAAGATAGGCCTCATTAAGATATTTAGATACAAACTTGTTATTTTGGTAATAAACTACTCTAACATAGGCTTTAACTTTTACATACATTGTTTTATCTTTATAATATTCTGAAAAATTATCATAATCTAAAATATCATAGTCAATAATATTAGGAGTATTATAATAATAATTTTGAATTTCATAATTTAAGTTATTGAAAAAATTTTTTTTATTTATTTTGGTACGTTCCCAAAAATCTATTTGTTTTTTATTTTGATAATCTTTATATAATCTGATAGGCGCCAAAATAAGGTAAGCATCAATAACATAGAAAAAATAAAATAATATTAAGGATAAAATAAAGCTATATATAAATATTTTAGAGATGTCATAAGAATTAAAAGTGCGAGAAGTATTTTTAATAAAAAGATAGCAAATGAAAAAGCTAATAAGTAAGTCAATAATAAAAGTGATTATACGATATATGGAACTTCTTAAGACGCGATCGTAATGTTCTTTACTTCCTATTTTTTTATCGGTGTAATCAATGTTATAATGAGTACGACAATATGGACAACCATTGAGGAAATCTTCTAGTTTAGAATTCATTCCACAATTGGGACATGTGATTTTTTTTTCGCCTTCTTGACTAAAAAGATAAGTATATGAAATGCGGGAATCAAATTTACTTTCGATATGAATTAATTTATTATTTAAATAATATTCTTTCTTGCAACGGATTCCTTCTTTGATATCATCGTTATGAGAATTATCAGTGTTACGTTCTAAGATATCATGATTAACAATATACTTCGTTTTAATATTTATATTTAGCTTTTTTAATTTATTTACTTGATCGTTATCTGATATTAAAGGCATAATTCATTTTCCTATCTGTTATTATTGTTATTATTATTGTTGTTATTGTTATTGTTGGAAGAAAAGCCACTACTTCCTCCACTACCTCCGCTATAAGAACTAGTTTCTGGTTTATTGAAAAGAGTTAAACCTTTTTGAGTGACACTTAAGCCATTTATATGAGAATTGGTACAATTGGTAATGAGTACTTTAGGTAATTCTTTTGAGCCTTTGACAATAAAAGAAAGGCTATTAGCATTACCACGGATTTCCCCGTGAGGATTATTTTCTAAGAATTCATATATTTTTTCAAGATCTGACATAGTTAAATTATAATATTTAGTTAAGTCTATACATCTTTTTTTTCTTATTATTTCTTCGTAAGTTTCTGGTTCTTTGTTCATTGTTCTAACTCCTTATCTATGTAATAAAATTCAATATTTTGAAATGGTAAATTAATAGCTTGAATATGATAATAAGCATTATTTTTCTGTTTTAGGTAATGATAATCTCTTAAAGAAGACGTGGTAAAGAAAATATTGTTTGGATTATCAAGTGAATATTGTGTTTTATATTCTTTAATGAAATTTGATATATCATAAGCATAAAAGTCTTCTTTATCAGATTGAATACTATCAAGTACTCCTTTATATATCTGCGTTGTAGCAATATGACGTTGTTTGGTTCTGTTTTCATCGCCGTATGTTACCAAAGTTCCTGATAAAAGCATGATATAAAGAGCATTATTTTCTGGATAGTCACACTCTTCATTGATAAGATTTTTTTTCATATAAATGGTAACTTTTGACAATGGAGTTATGTAAATAATAGAACGATTATTTTTTAATATTTGTGACTCTAAAAGATACTCGTTATTATCAACTTTTAAAATAAAAGATGAAGCATCATAAATATATTTTAATTTTTGGTCATTATTAATAATTTCTAGTAATGTTGGATTATCAGAAATACTATTATTCGCTGGAAAGTATTTGGTAGGATCTTCTAAGCGCATTTTACTGACATATTCATAGACAAACTCGTTATTATAAGGATCTTGTTCATAGTTACGATCTTTATACATCTGTTTTTGAAGCTGACAAGTATAGCTTTTATTTGTATGATAATTATTTTTTACAAAGGGACAACCTGTCTTACATAAGTATAAGTAGCCACAATTGCGACATTCTTCATTAAATGGTTCTTTATTATGATTCAAAAATATTTTCTGGTAAGCGTTATTCATTATGTCACTTACAGAATTTTTATAGATATTGCCGTAGTAGTAATCAGGATTTTTTTGACCACGAACACAAGAATAGATATCGCCATTTTTTTCTAGAAGAAAAAATTTTTCCCCACAATTATCGCAATTAGAACAATAATTAGGACCAAATTCGTCAAACCAAGGACCGTTTACGCCACTATCTAAATTGGTTCCGTCAAAAACTTTATGCATTTTTTGATAAAATTCAACTTGTTCTTCTTCAGTTAAATGGTGAAGTAACCCATTAGAATTATAATCAAAGCCTATCATAAAATTAAAATCATTCATATCAAGGCATGTATTTTGATCTAAAAATTTAATATCTTTTATTATTTCGTCTAAATGAAAGTAATGTTCTTTAAAAATAGTCGCAGAAACTTTCTTTTTATTAGGTATATCATTGAGAAGTTTGATATTTTCAAGAATTTTAGGAAGCGTTGGTTGACCCGATTTAGTTAAACGATATTCATCGTGAAGAGATAATGGTAAATCAAGACTTCCCGAAATAGAAACATTAAATTTTTTAATAGTATCAAAGTGTTTATCAATATTAAGAAGATTAGTTTTGATGTGAGGAACGCCAATCTTAAAACCAGCATTAGTAATTATTTCTTTATTATCTTGATAATACTTACTAATATAAGCAATCAAATTATAAAAATCATCATGAGATAAACAAGTTACCTCGCCACCATGAAGAGAAATATTAAAAGGAATAACATTACTTTCACGAAATTTAGTAATAGCATATTTTAAAGTTTCTAACGGATCGATTTTTTGATGTTCATCTTTAGTATTGTCTTCTAAGTAACAATATTTACAAGCCATATTACAAGCCATTGTTGGAACATAAAGTAAATGAATAAATTTATTAGGCATTATAATCTCCTACCTTTTTTTCGATATTAATCGTAACATAACTATCAGTATATTGCGTAGCTGTAAAGGTAAAATCATCCACATCACGTGGCTGATTATTTAGAGGAATATTAAAGTAATTTGTTACGCCATTTTTAACATAAAACCAACTTGAATCATAATTTTCAGAAGAAACAGATAATAACTTTATACTTATTGATTCCCCAGTATTTAAGTAAATACTTTGGCGTTTACCAATTTCAAATGTTTTAGTTGTCATAAATGATAAATTTTCTTGTTCATTTTTAGAAGGATATCGTTTAATAACAGTTGGACTTTCTTTAAATGTTCTTTCGTTGACACTTGTTTGATAAGGAAGAGTAATGTTATATAAGCTATTACATCTACGGAAAGCTGATGAACCTATTTCAAGAAGTTGACTATTTTCTGATATATTTACCTTGTTTAAAGAACTGGCACCATAAAAGGCATGACCACCAATTCTAGTTATTTTATCAGGAATGTCAATAGCGGTTAGAGAAGTACATTCTTCAAAAGTACTACCACGTATTTCAGTTAAATTTTGGGATAATTTAACATATACCAAATTAGTCGCTTTATAAAATGTTTCGCCACCCATTTCATTTAACGTATCTGGAAGACTTATTTTAAGAAGAGAATGGCAATTATAAAAAGCTCCACCACCTAAGTATTCTAATTTGCTAGGGAGTTTTACTTCTTTCAGACTATAATCATTTTTAAAAGCTTGACCTCTTATTTCAACAAGGGTATTGGGAAGATTTACTTCTTTTAAAAATGGCATGTTAGAAAAAGTATTACCACGAAGAGCAATTACATTTTTACCATTATATTTTTCAGGTATGGTTACCCTTGTAAAATTAGTTAGACCAAATGTATAAAAACGAACAGCATATCCATCACCTTGAGCCTCATAAAGAATACGAGGTTTAATAAATACAAGACAAGGGATGATAATGGCTATAATAAGGCCGATTTTAAAGAATTGCTTTGAAGTATCTTTAACTAAGTTTTCTTTATAACTCATTACGATATCTGATATTTTTTCATTAGGACGCGCTTTTACTTCGCGCATGATGGCTTTTTCTAAGTTAACATTTCTTGTAAGGAAGAAAAAAATAAGTAAAATAACTAATCCAATAATATAGGTTAATAAAGGAAAATGAAAGAATACTAAGGTAATATAGAGACATGTTAAGATAGAAAAAATGATATTTAAAATATTTTTTCTTTTCAAAAGATTAGATGGGATTTGATTTTCTTGAGTATCAATTGCTGAATTTTTGATTTCTCTATTTATCAAAGTTTCAAGGATAAAATTTTCTGTTTGCATATAGATGTTGTCAAAAGAAGAAGGTGTAACATATGATTCTTTAACGTACTCTGTACCACAATTAGGACAAGTCTTATCACTAGGAGATAAAATAGTTTGGCATTTAGGACATTGAGGTTTATCGTTGATAATACTAGAATAGTTGTTTGATAATGGTGGAACTTTTTTAATAAGAGCCCCATAAGGATTTATAACTTTTTTTGTTACACTAAGTATTGGAATAATAAAAAAAGCGCCAACAAAAACTAACATTGTATCAGTGATCATCGTCTTTTCTGGCGAAATAAAATCAAAAATTAGTAAAAGAACGAAGCGTAAGATGATTAATCTAATTAAAGTCGTCTTACTATCATCTTTGGAAATTAAATTGGAAAGGGGCCACAAGAAAAAAACAATCATGTGTATTGTTATAAAAAGCTCAGTAAAAATAGCGAAACCTATTCCTACATCATCATTAGCGGATGCAAAAACAAGCGTTGGCATAAGAACAAACATAGCTAGTAAAATTAAATTAGATTTTTTTTTCATATAAACACCTCAACAACATTTTTATTCTTCTTATATTATTTTATTATAACATATGTTAAAGGAAGAATATATAATATTTAGTTATTAAAACGAATTAAATAACCATCAGGATCTTGCAATAAAAATTCTGAGTCTTGATATATTTGACCAGCTACTTCATATTCGCTTATTTTTAATGGAAGAAAAAAAGAAATATTATTATTTTTTAACTTATTATAATAATCTACAATATTGGATAAAGACATACTTATATTTATTCCATTACCAAATGGATATTTAAGTTCACCTACCTGCCAGTTATCATTTATTTCTTCAATCATTATTTGATTTTTTTCTAATTGTAAAAAGCAAAATTTATTTTGAGGGCGTTCATAGAGGATATGAAAGCCTATTTTTTGGTAAAAGGCTTTACTTTGGATAATATTAGAAACACTTAATTCGGGAATCAAGCTATTAAAATCAATATCACTGGTAATTATTTCATAGTCGGTAGGTTTTTCTTGAAATTCAATTAGGGATGAAATAGCTTCTTTACTATATGCTTTATCAGAAATAATTAATTTATCTTCATGAGGATGATGTATTATGGCAATACATTTTCCACGATACTTTTTTACCGGCTTAAAAAGACCTAAAATGTAACATTTTATTAATTTTTCTTCGATAATTGTAAAGCCATAGTTTATTGGATAGATAATTGAATTTTCTTTGCTTCCTATGGGATGATCAATTGTAACAATAATTTCTTTATTTAAATATTCTTCTATTTTTTTCATCATAATTACTCCTAATTTAGCTTGATTATAGCATAGAGAACTTGAAAGTTAAAGATGGTGAAACACAAAAAAAGATAAAATGTTTTTTTCATTTTACCTTGTTTTTTCTAGTTTGATGGGGAATTAAATTCAACTAATTCTGGACTATACATAATAGCGCCTGATAAACTGGTTTCCTTAGTTTTAAAATTACGCATTACATAAATACTAATTGGATATTCATTATTCGTCGGTTCTCCTACTTGTTCTAGATATACACAATCACTAGTATTATCTTTGCATGTATAAGTTCCTTCTAATTTGTATATTTTAGTATCAAATTTACTTTGGTAATAGCCTACAAATAAAGCGTTAGTAGCTTTGATGCTAGCAACATTTTCTTCATGATATAAACCAGATTTTTTAGATTGTGCAATGAAAAGATCAAGAATTTCTTCTTTTGTAAGATTATACTCATCTGTAGAGCCAACTTCGCTATTACTATCTTGATTAGAATCAGTAGCTGTATAAAGATTAGTTACAGTATCATTTTGCATTTCAACATAGAAGTTAAATTTGTAAGATCCATCACTATTCTTATCTTGTTCTTGTTCAACATAAACACAAGATGAATCATTGTTACTGCACTTATAATTACTTTCAATTTGATATGTTATTGTATCTTTTTCTTTTTGAACATATTCTACTTTAGTAAAGTTCCAACTTGTTAAATTTTTTTCATTTAATAAGTTTTTACTAGTATAGAATTCTTTAATAGCTTTTTTTACTTTATCATGAAGATTAGTATCAGAATCAAGAGTTGTATTATCTTCAACAACTTTATTGTTAACAAAAGTGTTAGAAATATTTTTAATAGCTAACTTAGAGTTATTTTCTTCAACATCTAGATAAAGAATGAATGAATAAACATTATTCTTTGGTTCAGATGCTTGTTCTTGGTAAACACAGCTATCAGTTTTGTCTAAGCAGGCATAAGATCCTGTTACTTTGTAAATAAAATTACCATTGTTTTCATAGTAACCAATGTACTCTACTTTATCAATATTCCAAAAAGAAAGATTCTTTTTATCAACAAAACCTTTTTCATAATAATATTCTTTTAATAAAGTAATTATAGAATCACTGGTTACACTAGTAGCTTTTTTAATGTCAGTAACATTAGTCTCTTTTTTATTTGAGCCCTTTAAATTATGTTGGTAAAAGTAAAAACCAACTGTTCCCCCTATTATTAAGATTAAGACAATCGCGATGATGATTATTGTTTTTTTATTCTTTTTCATATAAACTCCTCTTATATACAGAAAAATTCCTTTCCTTAACTTGATAATATCATTATACAGTAAAATTGTAAACAAAAATTTTTTCGATATATAAATTGACATTTCTTTATAAGCTAATTCTTAAGATAAGATAGATTGATAACTATTCTCGTCACTAGTTATAGTAATGTGATAGGCATTACCATAATGAGCATTAATTTGAACAGGATTTAGGGTAATAATTGAAGAAGCTGGGTAATTATCTTCGTAATTAGGTTCAACATACTCGGTTACAATTTTAAAGGTTAAAGTTAAATCTGTAATATCAGAGGCATTATTAAAATCTTGTTTGCTTAAAGAATAAGTTAAGTTATCATTATGTTTAATTAAAGATTTATTAGCATTGGAAACTCCCCCACTACCAGAAGCATCTTTAGTTTCATATTCGATTAGGAGTAAACCAAAATCTTTTGGAACATCTAAGTTAATTTGCAAGATTATTTCGTCAGCAGAAGTTTCGTTTTTTTCCACCTTATTATTTTTATTTATAATAAGACATAAGATAATACTGAGTAGAATGATAAGAAAAATTATTTTTTTGCGATGCATAGTTTTATCTCCTTTCCGCGTTCATTTTATAATTATTGAGTATTAAATATAAGGAAATAGAACTAGAGTTTATTGGAAGCAAAGAAAAATAATTAATTAACCGCTAAAAATTTAATTAGAGTTAAGACGATGATTATTTTTATTATCATAATATTAATACTCGTCAAGGTAAATTTCTTATTATCTAAAAAGTGGCACTAGGTGGCGTATTTTTGTATTTAAGGATTTATATCATCTTAAACACAATTTTTCTTTCATATAAAAAAACAGATTAGCTCTGTTTTAATAAAATTATTGAATAACACAGAAAACATAAAATGTCTATTTAGATAATTATTTCTCAGTAGAGACACAATATTTTTCAATGTTAGTAGAATCATAAGATTGATTTTTTAAAATTTTATAATATTCATTTTTGGTATCTTTTTGGCATCTGATGACATCATAAAAGGGGGTGTCATAATAAATAGTTGTATCTGACCAAACTTTTTTAATAGCAAAGCGAGGAGCTTGGTGGATATTAACAACACTTAAATAATCAATAAAAATTAACATAGTAATAAATAGAATTAGGAAAACTAGATTAATAAGTATTCTATTGCATAAACGAAGCTTTTTGGTAAAATATGCAACACCAATTAAGGAAAAAATAGCCCCAAGGATGGAATAAACACTTCCCCAACTACTTTCACTAGGAAAGATAGTTAAGGCAGTAATGGCTATTAAAAGGCCAAATGACAGAAAAAGGACACCGATTAAGTTATTTTTGAATGTTAAGGTTTTATTAGAATAATCGATAGTATTTATGATATTTTCTTCTAATTTTTCTTGATAAGATGCTTTGCTCACTTCTTCTCCACTTATTAAATCATTAATTGAAATATCGAGAATTTCACATAGTGGTTTAAATAAGGCAAGGTCTGGCATATTACGGCCATTTTCCCAGTTACTTATTGATTTATCGGTAACCCCTAATTTTTCTGCTAAGGCACTTTGCGTTAATTTTTTCTTTTTGCGGCAAGTCATAATAAACTTACCAATTTTTTCTTGATTCATATAATCATTCCTTCCTGTTTCATTGTATTAAAAGAAATAAATTTATAACAGGAAATAAATCTAGAGTTGGTTTTAAATTCTTGATAAATGGTAAAATTGTTAATTTTTTATAGTGAAATTAACAAGTTCCGCCATTATCTTTAAAATATGTATCGATGTATTCAACAAGATTTTTACCTTTTTTAAATTCTTTATCTTTAAGTAGGTCTGTAATATACTCACTACCACTAGCATCAATTATGTTATCATTATTATCTGATTCAATAAGATAATTGTATTCTTTATTATTCATGGTACACGTTAAAGTAACTGATTGATTTTCGACAGATACTTCTGAGGATGATTTGAACATCATAAATATAATAAAAGATATGATCATTAAGATCACATAGATAATAAAAAAGATTCCTGCTATTTTTAAAATCTTAATAATTATGCCGGCTAATTTTTCAGTATTACTAACCTTTTCAATGATGACTGACTTAATGTCATTGTTAAGTAATTCATCTATGCTGATATTTAAGACTTTAGATAATAATTTTAATTGCTCGGGATTAGGAGATGTTTCACCTAGTTCCCAATTGGAGATTGTTTGTCTAGTAACATCAACTTTCTCCGCTAGTTGTTCTTGACTTAATTTATTTTCTTTTCTTAATTTTAAAATGTTTTCGCCTAATTTCATTTTAACCTTCCTTTCGCTCTTAATTATATCGAAAATATTTAATAATTTTCTACCAAAGAATTTTGGAAATAGCGCAAATTTTTTTAACATTTAATTTTTCTCTAGTGTTTTAGATAGTTCTTAGGAGATTGAAAAAATTAAAATAAGCTTAATTGTTTTTCAGCTTCTTCTTTTTTATAAGCAGCAATTATGTCAGACATTTGATAAAGAAGGCCATATTTTTGACATTCTGTAGTAAAAATTTTGTATAAATGATGATAATTAGGAACAGAGCAATCGTAACGATCTTTATAATAAGCAAGATATTTTTTTTTTAAGACCAGGGAAATGCTGATCTAATTTTTGGAAATAATAATCACGTTGATTTTCTCTTAAAGTCATGCCCATATAAGTATGAATAAATTTTGCCCCATTCATAGCTGCGAGTTTTACTAATTTTTTAATATCTTCTTCGCTATCAGTAATAAAAGGTAAAACAGGATTTAGCATGACGCCAACAAATATTCCATTATCACTTAGTTTTTTGATGGCTTGGAATCTTTTAGAAGAAACACATACGTTAGGTTCGATAAGGCTAGCTAGATCATCATGAGGGGTAGTAATGGTAAATTTAATGATAACATTATTATGGGAATTAATTTCTTTTAAAAGATCTAGGTCTCGGAGGATTAGATCACTTTTGGTATCAATAGAAACACCAAAATTATACTTAGCAATTAGCTTTAAAGCTCCCCTAGTCTGTTCGTATTTTGTTTCAAAGGGATTGTAAGTATCGGACATCGCTCCAATGCCGACAACACCATGGACTTTTTTAGCAAGTTCTTTTTCTAAGATATAAAGAGCTTGGTCTTTACCACGGACAATGTCGAAATTTTCAATATGATAGCAATTACTTCGACTATCACAATAAATACATTGATGAGGGCAACCACGATATAAATTCATATTATAGTCAATTCCATACCATTCTCTACCATCTTTAACTTTGCTAAGGATAGTTTTTGCTTTAATAAATTCCATAAGTTTTCCACCCGTTTTTGTAAATTTACTATTTATACTTCGACTAATAGTATAAACTTAGTTATATGTAGGATTATCTTCAATTTTAAGATTTGCTATATTATCACCAATTATGCCACCTCTTAGAGTATGGTGCATCAAAAAATAAAATAAAATAGAATTCTTTATTTTTTAAAGAAGCGAAAGTAGCATAACTACGATCTATTAAAGTCTAATAAACCAGTTATTGAATAAAAGTAGACTGGACTTGCTAAGACAATAATATCAAAGGTTAACATTTTATTTAAGATAGTTGGAACATTATCTTTAAAGACATAAACACTACTATTTTTGACAATTATTATAGTCTAAGCAACTATTTATCTTTTTGTCTCTTAGTTCTAATAACTCAACATTATTTGGTCTTCTAAGGCTCTTTTTTAAATTGCTCACATAACTTTTAGTATTATTCTAAATATTTTTATAATACTATTTTATATAGTAACATATTTTTTTATGAAAAGGCAAAAGATTACTAAGAAATCAAAAAGATAGTATGTGAGTTTAATTCTTTTTAGATTTTATTGAAATTTGATTGGATAAATTGTTTAAATATTTACTTTCTGTACATATTTCATAAAATTCATCTAAAGAGATATTTCTTCTTTTTAAACCTATTTCATCATAAAACATATTTTCTAATAGAAAAAAATCTATTTGAGAGTATGATGGATTACTATAAATAAATTTTCCCCACATTATATCAAGTAAGTCTCTATCAATATCAGCTATAGACGATATATCATATTCTAATATGCCTTTATCATGAATTATGTAAAGTAATTTATTTTGGGAATTACCATTTTTTAAGTCTGCGATAGAAGGAATTCCAACATTAATATTTTTTCCAGAATAGGGATGTGAATGAATATTAAATTGAACTTTGGTGCCATTGTTGATAATAGCTGATAATTCGCCACTATAGTAAGTATATTCCTTTTTAGAAATACTCATTATCCATAAGTTAGTTATTTTTAAAAGCTGTATTTCTCCATTACAATTAGCAAAATAAGGAAATTGTTCTAATAAGGTTGGTAAAGGAAAGTTATCTATAAGATAATTACCAGCTGGTAAATTTTCTAATTGTTTTATATTGGTTAAAGAAGTTATTTTTAACTTAGGATAATTATTAATAATATCCAACAATTCTTGAAAAGTCATTGTTTCGTAAATTGGAAGGTCTAATTGTGTTTTCATAACATCACCTACGAAGTAGTATATCATTAAAGATATAACGCAACAAGATTCTTGCATTTTAATAAATATTAAATAAACACGATTAATGTATTCTGTTGCTACAACTACATAAGAATAATATTCTTCTTTAAAAAATCAAATAATCAAATCAAGATAAAAAAGTAAAAGTAATTTGTTTTTATTTTTCTTTTTATATATAATAATGATATTAAAAGGAGTAAGATATGAAGAAATTTGAGTTTAATTTTTTATCAGGTGATAAAAAAACGATGATATACGCCGTGAAATATTTACCAGAGATAGAACCAATTGGAATAATTCAAATAGCGCATGGGATTACCGAACATATTGGAAGGTACGAAAAAGTATGTGCTTATTTTACAGAGTTAGGCTATATCGTTTGTGGTAATGATAATATAGGACATGGAAGAAGTATTAATAATGGAAAGCCAATGTATTTAGGTCCAATAAAAAGTTGGGATAAAATTGTCGCTGATTTTGATAAATTAAGACAAATAATGACCGAAGAATATCAACTACCCTATTATTTCTTAGGCTTTTCGCTAGGTTCATTCTTAGTTAGAACTTATTTAATTGATTATCAATTTAAGCCAGAAAAAGTTATTTTAGCAGGAACATCTTATATTAATCCATTACTTTTAAGTATCATAATGAAGCTTGTCTTAGGAGAAGCTAAGAAGTATGGAGAAGATGTTAACACGCCACTTATATCTAAATTAAGTCTAGAATCTTATAATAAAAAGATTAAAAATCCTAGCTCAGAATGTGATTGGTTATGTAAAAGTAAAAATGGTTTAAATAATTATTTAGAAGATAAATTATGCTATCGAAAAATTAGTTGTGAGTTATTTTATGATTTATTATATGGAATTAAGTATACTTGTGAAAATAAAAATATTGAAAAAATGAAAAAGGATTTACCTTTATTATTGATATCTGGTGCGGAAGACCCTGTTGGCGATAATTCTAAAGGTGTCCTTAAATTAGCAAAAATTTATAAAAAGAAACAATTTATAAGTGTTGATATCAAATTACATGAAGGAATGAGACATGATATTTTTCATGAAGATGATTATGAGAAAGTCTTAGATGATATAAGGGATTTTATAAAAAAATAAGATTATTTGAGCAGACATTTTAAAGCAATTTTTATTTTTTATAAACTATAAAATTGAAAAATGGTTTATTGTTATATTAAGACATAATTTTTATAATTATGTCTTTTAATTGGAGTTAATTCTATATTAAATTCTTCTAAGCCGTTTCATTAGACACTTTAGATCTTTGCTATTGTTTTTTGTTTAATTTTTTTGTATATGGTTCTGTGACTTCATTATTTAATACGTAATTAGATATTGAAAGGAATGGCTCGGGATATTTATAAGTTTCTTGACCGTATAAAATCCACATTTCAGAAAAGCTTTTTCCTGTTTCTAAATACTTTTTAACAATGGGACTATTTAATAATGGATTTTTTTCTTGCTTGTTTAAATCAATTAATTTTAATTGATCATAAATCTTACTTATTATATCTGGAGCTAGCTTATCACAATACTTACAATAAATAGCTTCTGGAGTCTTGCCCTCATTAAATTCAGATAAATTATATATAATATTTTTACTATTTGATAGAAAGCTTGCTACTTTTAAGGCACCATTCCATTCATCAAGACAATCGTTTTTATTTTTTATTAAAGCTGATTTATCACCTATAATAATTTCACCTAATTCATGAATACTTAACATATTTACTACTTTAGTAATGTCGATGTTTGAGCCATAGACTAAGTATAAGGCAATAGCTAACATTTGTGTACTATAAATATGTTCAGCAATACTTCCATAATGTTCTAAGTTAACTTTCCAAATTTTTTCACCTGTTCTTTGAACATTTTTTAAAGAATTAGTTGAAGTGTAAAAACTAATTACATTTTGAAATTTATTACCCGAATGTTCTTGGATTAACATATCATTATCAGTGATATATTTAAGTAAACTATCAAATTTTTTATCAAATGGAATTCTTTTTCTATCAAATTCGACCCAGCTTTTAGTAAAAGTATATTTTTGATAATTATTAGTAAATGAACCATCTTGTTCATATAATCTAGCTTGTAAATCGCATTCAGCTTTATCTATTTGATAAGCAAATTGTGCTTCTTTTGTTTCTTTACTTTCAAATTCCATAAAAATTTTTTCTAACATTTGACTATTTGGTATTAATGTAAGTAATTCTTTGATGGTCTTTACTTCATAAGTACTTTTTAAATGACTGGGCATATCTTCAGGAGTTAAGTCTCCAATTATAGTTTCACCAATTTCATGTACAGCAAGCATCAATATTACCTTATTAATATCAATATCATAAGCAAATTCTGATTGCATAGCATAAGCTAACATTTGAGTTCCATAGATATGGTCAGCTACGCTCTCAACTCTATATCTTTCTATATTTTTATCATGCCAACCTTTTCTTTGAATATTTCTTAGTTTATGCATAAGAGCAAAGATGGTGGTTACGGATTCTTCATTTGACATTTTTTCACCTCTAAAGTAATAATTTATCACATAAAGGAGTATTTTTATATAGTATTTTAGAATTTTTTTTGACTATATTAGGTAAATGATATTTAATATTACTTGCTACAATTTACTAGCCAACTTACTACTCCACTATTTTTATATCCGGCAGCAGCTACATCAAAATGAGTTGCTCCAGCGATTTCTGTTAGAGAAGCATTTGCTCCTTTTTCTTTTAAAGATTTGATAATTGTTTGCGTGATTTCTGGATTTACAATTGTATCATCCATACCAACAAAAGCCCATATTTTAGTTTTGCTTAAGGCATTTATATTTTCTTCAGTATTTTTTACGCTGCCACTCATTGGTGCAATGCAAGCAAAAGTGTTAGGTAATTTTATTTGAACTTGATAAGTTCCAGTACCACCCATAGAATGACCTGTTAATGATACTTTATTCATATCAATTCCATACATTTGATTAATGTTTTTTATTAAATTTCTCAAATCAATAGTTATGTCGCTCCAACCAGTATAATTATTTGAAAGTTTGGGTATAACAACATAAGTTCTTATGTCACCATAGTAACCATCATATAAATATTTGGGAAAGCCATCTGTTGTTAATAAAGCTTCAACATTGTTTTTTTTATTAGTACCACCATGAAGATACATGATTAAAGGCATGTTAGGTTGCGGATTACTAGGTGTATACAAATAATATTGTAAATTTCCTAAAGTATATAGTTTAAATTCAGAAGAAACATTTTTATTGTTATTTTCAGCTGATGATGAAATGTAGTTATCAGCAGTACTTATATTATTTTCTTTATTTGGAGTATTACTATTATTATCTTTTTTAGTATCGGTATTTTTATTATTTGTAATAGTTGTGTTTTCATTTTTGGTGGTTTCTTCTATCGTCAAATTGTCTTCTTTTGTTTTTTCTTGATTATTATCTTGAATCTTACTATTATTTTCTGCTATTTCTTTTTTATCGATATTTTTATTATTAGCAGTTCTTTTTAAAAAAAGATTCCTCCTAAAATT
>UWSL01000017.1 GCA_900552975.1 uncultured Mycoplasmatota bacterium
AAAAAAAAAAAAAAAAAAAAAAAAAAAAAAAACAACCCCCCCAGCCACTCCAATAATTACATACATCTTATTAGCAATAACTGTAAATGCTTCATTAGTTAAAATTCTTGCCGAGGCAATTCTTATATATATTTTATATATAGTTGAAATCAAGCCATAAACTATTCCATCAAGAGTAAGTAAAACACCAATAAAGGCTTCTCGAATAGTATCTCCAATATTAAATATTAATAAGTTCATTTATTCACCTTCTAACTAATACCACACGTTCCATACCAACCTAAAAGTTCAAAAAAGAAATTAATCAAACCAGGAATAAAAAACAATAACAAAGCCAAAAATACTCTCTTTCCAGTCTTTTTTGTAGCTTTTATCAATGCATCCTTATCATCACTAACAATAGCTTTAACCATTTCAAGAATCGTTAAAACAATAACTAAAGATGGAGCTAAATATTTAAAGATATTAAAAATTTGCTGTAAATAATTAGCAAAAGTTCCATCAACAGTCGGATCTCCAAATATAGCATCACAATCAACATCTTGTGTATCGTCACCATCTAATGAATATATAATGTTACTATCATTAATAGAACGAGCTTCTACTACATTAAAAGATAAAGTAAATATCATTAATAATGCCAAGAAAAAATAAAAACTTTTTTTTAACATAAAAACACCTCTAACATAAAAATTATAACACAAAAAAAATGATATTAAAACAAATATCATTTTCATACATATTCAATTAGCAATTTCCTGATTGAGTTATACAAGTCTTACAAACTTCGTAGTCGCCCTCTTCACTGAATGAATCAGCTAAAGTAAATGCAAAACCAACAATTGAAGGTACAAAGAAAATCAAAATACCAGATAAAGCTCTCATTCCTAAAGATTTCGCAGCTTTTTTTATTTCATCATCTTTACTTGCAACAACAGCTTTACCTAAATCAATCATACCAAAGATTATAACTAATAAAGGTATAACAATTTTAAAAATACCTAATAATCTACCTACTAATACCCAAACATCTTTAGTACCACTACAAAAAGCAACATCTAATAAATTCATACATACATCTCCTTTACTTACTACATAATTGTATCAAATATTCAAAATCTGTCAAGCTTTTCTATTCCTTTACAATTCCGAATAATCTGGCACCTCTATTTCCGTCGCCAGCTGGTTTATTTTTATCAAAACCAAGTCTATTTAAGAACTCATCTAAAACACGATGACGTTCCTTTTTATCATCAAGAGGTGGAATATTTTGAAATACTGAACATCTTGCCTCATATTCAAAATCTTTAACATCATTAGCATCTAATAGACTCTTATTTAAAACAACTTTCTTTCCTTTAATCTTATCTAGAACATTTCGATCTCTTCTAACCATCTTATTTAACATAAGTGTAGAAGGCTCAATCAAATAAATCATTTCAGAACAATTAGCTTCTTCAGAACTATCATTTACATCCACCAAAATTATTTGATTTCCCATTGATGAACTCTTAATAAAAGCTCCCAACTCTTTACCACTAATACTACGTAAGTTTTGATCATTAAAAAACATAAAATCATTTTTATCAAGTTCTATTCCTGTAACCGAATAATTTTCTTCAAGTTGTTTTTTTAACATATAAATTAATGTCGTCGCTCCAGCATGATCAGTTAAATCTTTAAAACCAATTACTCTAGTTCCTCCAACCATTGGCATAGCAATACTAGCATTAATAAAACTTCTTTCTTCTCTATTATTTCCACGACGATTATCTTTTCTAGAGTTTGTTGGACTTTCCATTTCTTGTGAAGCCATCATATTACCAGCTCCAAGCATATGGTATTGTGCAACATCTTTGTAAGTATTTGGATTATCAATAAGGTAAACAATTCCATCAATATTCTTAGTAAAGTTATAAATTCCCATTGAAACCAGTTCTGATAAATATTGTGGTGAATTAACCTCTGGTGAATCATCTAATAATAAAATTACTCTAGTCATATCCATTCCGAAAGATAATCTTTGAATTTGTGAAATATCACGATAATTTCTAACTGCTGTTATATCAAGAATCATTTTATTAAAAAAGAAATTATCAAATTGAGCAACTAATTCATCAGCATCAAATTCTCCATTTATACTCTTTATTAAATCAATATTTAAATTTGAAAGCATTGCAGCATATTTATTTGAAACAATTACATTCATCTATAACACCCTCCTATAACGAATCTTGAGGAAATGAAATTTTAGATGTTTTACCATCAATATCAAAAGTCAATATATCCCCCAAAACTGGTAAATTAAATTTATAAAAAACGACAACATTATAATAAGCAGCATCCCCATAGGAAGAGCCCATCTTTTCTTTTTTAAAACAATAAAAATATTTTCCATCGCTATCTGAATAAGAAACTTTTTTATCATAAGCTAAATCATTTACACCATAATATCCTGAAGGACAACTTCCCATAGTTTTATAAGAACTACCAAGCAAAAAAAGATTAATTGTTTGAAGAGTCCCAAACTTACCAGTTACTTTAGTTCCAGTTTTTATTTTTGAATTAATTCTTCTTCCCGTTTTATTTGTAATTCCATCATGTTTTTCTATAATAGTTAATACTTCATTTTTTATTTTAAATACTTTAGAATAACTTATAGAAACAGCCAAATAACCTGAAAATAATAAGATAAAAAGAATAACCATTCCAAGTAACCATACATTTGAAATCGCATTTTTCATAACAAGTCACTCCATTCTAACATGTTGGATTGTTTAATAATTCTTTTTTGGCATTTGGTATAACTACAAAGGATGTTTCACCATCTAAAGTAAATTTAACAAAATCACCAATTATTGGCATATCCATTTTAAAGAATACCTTTACTGAATAATAAGCTGTTTTAGGATGTCCAATAGCAGTTCTGTATACACAATGTTTTTGAATACAAAAACTATTAGGTGAACCAATTCTAGCATTAAAATTAAAGCCAATCCAGTCGTTATCAGAAGGACATTTACTAGTCGTACGATAACCAACTTTCCCTAAATATTCTTTGATAGCATTAGTTGAAGAATCATTAACACCACCATACTGTTCTATATAGAATAATATTTGATCCTTTACTTTATAACTTTTAGAATAGTTTATAGATACTGAAATAAAGCAAGCAAAAACAACAACAAATAAAACAACTATTGTTAATAACCACGAACCACCTATTGCTTCTTTCATATCATCACCTAACCTCTATATGGACATTCAAAAGTTTTACTTTTTTCTGTTCCCGGAGAATAACAATCGGCCATTGCATTTTTATTTATTCCAACATCACAAATTGCATCAGAACACTTTGCATTGTTTTGTAAATCTCCTTTTATATTTGGCCATAAAACCGTAAAGAAAAAAGCCATAAGCAAGCCTACGGCTATCACAACAATAATAGTACCATTTAACTCTCCTGTAGCTTCTTTCATCCATTATCACCTAATTATTACGTATTTGACAAGTAACTTCTTGAGTAGCTCCATCTTCATCTTGATACTTACATTGACAAGTATCACCTTCTTTACAAGTAGAAGGGCAAACAGCACTTGCACACTTAGTACTTTGATTAATACTATTTTTTATTTGTGGCCATACAAATGCATAGAAGAATGCTGCTACTGCTGCTATCGCAACAACTGTTACAACAGTCATATTTAATTCTCCTGTAGCTTCTTTCATATATTATCAAATCCTTTCTTATTTTATATATAATATTATATCCCAATCTTAATCCATTATCAAGAAAAAATGTAAAGCCACATAAAAAGTAAGTATCCAATACTTACTTTAAGCTCCCATCATATGCATTACTGCAAATACTAAAAAAATCATAACACCTAATCCTGTTGAAATAAGCATACTCATTGTTTTACTTTCCATTTTATCAAGACGCTCTTTATATCTTGTATCACGAGCTTTTTGTTGTAAATTAGAAATTGTTTTTGAAAAAGTTAATAATTGTTCTTGTTTACGTTCTTGACGACCTAAACTTAAACGATACAGTAAACGCATCATTCTCATTGAATCACGAACTGGATAAGTCTTAGCAAATTCCATATAAGGATTAATGCTCGAATCACCAGCATTGATTTTATTTATCATATCAACTAAACCTTCACGAAATATTTCTGGTGCATCAGAAATAGACTTACCAATAGCAACTGGCACTGTGTAGTGCTGAATAAGTATTTCCAATCCTTTTAAATAATGTGGTAACATTGAATCTATTTCTAGCAAATGTTTTTTATAAAAACTTTTTAAGTTTAAATAATCCAACTTAAACATTAAATAACCACCAACACAAGCAAAGACAACCTTAACTCCAGATAAATTAGTAATAAAAACAAAAACTAATAATACTATAACAATTAAACCATTTCGTATACGTTTTTGGAACAAAACATCAGCATCCAAACCTTCGCCATACTTAGCTCTAACTAAAAAATCATAATCATCTTCTTTTAACTTCAAAAAAATATCCTGATTATCTTGAATAAATTTATTAGGTTTTATAAAACCATTTACAGACAATACAACAAAGACAATAATGCCTATTAACAATATCTCAATATACATTATTCAACCCCCACATCTTCATTATAATATTTTTCACCGGTTAATAAGAAATAACAATTAACTATAATTATGATATGTAGTAATAATTTTATATACCAATTTTGTAACATTTCTAAATAAGTATCTTTTGTTAACAACAATTCCATTGCCATAACTAGTAAGAATAAAGCCATTCCAAATGTTAAAAATTTCTTATGGAAAGTTTGTCTATCCATTCTATCACGATAAACACCTTCTACTAAGGCATCTATATCCATTGCCATTAATTCAAGTGCTTCTCCAGAATCACGAGCACCCTCTTTAGTTATTTGCAAAAATAATTGATGCATATTTTTAACCATATAATATGGATAAAGATTATTAAAAAATTCAATTGATTGATCAATTGTACCATTATCATAAGACATTTGAATCATTGTTCTAACATCTCTCAAAACTGGATCCTGTAAAATACCAGAATCTCTTACACCCTCTAATGACTTAACAAATGATTGAGTTGTATTAAATTCCATTATAACATTTGTAGTATAAACTTGAATTTGTTCAAAAACATATTCGGAATATAATCTTTGTGTTCTTAAATAAGCTAAATAAGGAATAAAACAAATAGCAACAACTACATAGACTATTGTTACAAAAATTGAGAAAAAATACATATATGAAATAACCGCAGCTGCTCCACCCATTATTAATACTTGAAACATATATTGCTTAGGTGTATATTCATACCCCAATTCTTTTGATTTTTCTCTAACTTCTCGATAACTATAAGGAGCATATGTATTATAAACATTAGAAACAGTATCTCCAAAAAATTTATATACATTATCTCCTGTATTATATCGATAAGACAAAACAAAAATAGCAATCATCAATAAAATAACTAATTCCATACTTTCACCTCTTCTTAACCGGTAACTACACCATTTTGTGCATTAACAATTGGTTGAACAACTTGTGGTTGTTGATTAACTACGTTAGGATTGGCAACAACTTGAACAGGTTGTACCTGCACTCTTTGAGGTGTAACCTGAACTGTACTTTGGGCACCCATCATCGCAGCAGCCGGAATGCTTTGTGCCATCGGCGTCGGTGCTGCTACTCCAGGTTGTATCACATTTTGATTTACAGGCTGCACAACATTAGGTTGAGTCCGATTTCCTAGATTAACACTAGGAGTAGATGTAGGCATAACCGGCTGTACAGACACAGGCTGTTGAACATTTTGACTAACAGTAGAAACTTGTTGACCAGGTTGAGTTTGAGCAGGCGCATTCATTTTGAATGGATCATCACCAGCTTTTATATTAGTCTTCTTATTAGCTAAATTATCTTCAGCTGTTTCACGTTCACCAGTTGAATCTTCTTTAAAATCTGCGTCTCCTAATCCAAAGACATCATTAGATTCAAAATAAACATTACCAATAGCTAAATAATCAATAAGCTTTTGAGTTGGATTACGTAAAGTAACCTTTCCATCAAGAGTTTTAGAATATAAAATATTTGTTTTAGGTTGATTTGTTTCATCATCAACATAAAATTCACAAATTTCCATAATTTCACGTTGAAATCTATTTAATGCTCTAGAATAATATCCTTTAACATATATTCCAATTTGAACATATCTATGAATAGAAGACAAATATTGCTCAATATCTTGACTTCCTTCCAACAAAGCATACATACGCATTGGAATACTTGAAGCTTTATCAGCATGGATTGTCGATATAATATGGTGTCCAGATGAAATAGAGTTACGAACCGCCATAACTGCCTCTGCCGAACGAACTTCGGCAAGTAATATCCAAATAGGGTTCTGTCTCATACATGCAACTAAAGAATCAGTATATGAAGCAATATTATTTGTTTTCATTGCCACTATATCACGATGTGGAAATATTTTATCTAAGTGTAGTTCCAAAGTATCTTCAATAGAAATAATTTTTTCATCTTCTTTAGTATTACTGGCTAAATATTTTACAAGTTCTGTTTTACCTGAACCAGTTTCACCTGCAACCATTATATTACAATGACCCCAAACACATTTTATTAAAAAATCATGCATTTGTTCTGTTATATATTGTTCATTTATTAATTTATCTTTATTTAAACGAATTTTAGCTGGCGTTTTACGAATCAAGCAAGCAATTCCATTAGTTGCTATAGATTCATGAACAAAGTTCATACGTAACTCAGCACTCTCTGCATCCAAAAAGGGATGAGCCATGTTAAATGTTTTACCCATTACGTTAGCACATTGAAAGGCTAATTTTTCCATAAAAGCATTATTTATAGCAGGTCTTTCAACTTGATAAACACCTTTTGATAAAGTCTTTAACCAAACTTGGCCACTATTAGAATAAGAGACGTCGGTAACGTCATCTTGTTCTAAAAATTCTGAGAGCGGTCCAAAATCCATCTGTGAAAACACATTTTTTTCATCCATAAAAACACCCTCTTTATTTTCTTTTTATATTAACACTTTGTTAAATCAGTACATTCATTTGGAATTGTAACAGTTTTCGTAATAACAAAATCTTTTAAATAATCACTTTCAACCTCAGTAGCTGCTGGATTTTTTGAATAAGAAGAGTTACGAGGTACTGGATTAATCTCAATTTCATCTAGTTTATTTGCTTTACTCAATAGTAAGAATAAGTCTTCTGGAACAGCAAATAGCAATACAGCAGGTTCTTTTGTATCAGCACTATTACTAAATACGTTATTTCCATCACTATCTTTAACAGCTAATACTTGAATACTTTTTATAAATCTACCAAAAATTAATAAACCATTTTCATCCTTTGCTGTCATATACAAGTCAATTGTATCATCAGGGAAAATAGAATTTCCATAAGTTGAATCATTATCAACACTTAAAGCAAAGATTGTATAACCATCTTTAATTTTAGAGAATACTGAATCTGGCATATCTTCTGGATCTATCAAATTTTCTGTAAAGAAGAAGCCATTTTGTGGAATCTTTGAATCATATGATACTAACTTTGTTCTAATGTTATTAACATCAGTTACAATATTTGTCATATTTTTTAAAGTATCTCCAGGTATTTCAGTATATCCAATCATTTCTTCAGTTATTTCTTGACCAGATATTAAAGTTTGTGTAGCATAAGGTACTCTTTTAGGACTAATTGATTGATTAACACGCCAAGTATAACCTATGTAAAGTACAACAATACCTAATAATACACCAATTATTGTTACGGTATTTTTATTACTTAAGAATTTTTTAAAAGGTGTTAGTAAATTCCCCATTTTTATTCCTTCTTTCTAATCTTTATAGTAAGCACATTTTTTGCTTGTCAAAGTTTGATAAGAATCATCAGGATCATTTGTATATCTTTGATCATAATCTAACTCTACAACCAAGTCTATGCTGTTTACAACATCCAAACTAGTATTATCATTAGCAACTAAGTAATTTCCTGTAGCCGTAGCAATTTTGATACTAACTTTTGGTGGAGATTCATATAAATCATAAAAATCAATTTTATATGTATCGGTCATAGATACTGTTTGGGAAAACCTTCTAAGAAAGTTTTCCACAAACACTTCTTTTATTATTCTTATCTGACCAGTTTGTGAATAGTAAGAGTAATCAACTGAATCATATATAGCACTATTAGCAACTTCTTTAAGTTGATAATAGTCTTGTGTATCTGTAGTAGTAGCATCATTTAACAAAAGCATAACTACCATAATAAATATTCCGAGTAGGATTAACCAGTAACCCCAATAAGATTCCTTCATTTATTTCACTCCTTCTTATTTAAATGCTAGTCTTGAATAATAGCCATCTTTTGATGTCTCAGATACATAATCTATCCAACGACAACTAGACAAATTATTTATCTTATTACCATTAGAATTATAATATTGAGCACCTTTTAATGATTTAATATTTATATTAACTTGTGATTTTAATTTATTCTCAGTTTGTTTTACTTTATCTTCATTAATATTTGGTACATAAACATAGCATAAACCTGTTTTATCACTCAGTACTGTACCATTTTTATAGTTTTTCAAATTAACTTCCAAGAATCTACTTCCATAGTGGTTAAATGATACTTTATTTTCAAGATCACTACTTGGGACTTTCCAATTATTCATATCTTTAGAAGTTATCAATAATGGTCCATAAGTAGTCAAAGTAGTAGCTCTAACTTGATAGCCATTAGTTTCATTATATGTTCTAATAGCTGACATAGCAGCAGGATTCAATGTATACGAATATTCAGGATCATCGTTATACACATTTTCACCTTTACTTTCAATATAATTTTTAAGTACTGCCCCTTTATTAGTTACTTCAACATTTCCTTCAACTAAATACTTGGTCTCTCCACGCCAGTTAGAACCAACATCACGATTACTTCCACCAGTAAAGTCAGCTAAACTAACAGTATTATTGTAGAATCCTAATTGACCTACTACATTCTTTTTATCTTCTTCACTTACACCTTTATATGATGAAACTTTATAGCCACTTCCCGCTGCAGATAAAGCTTTTGAAGTAGATAACTTTGATACATTAGAAACAACCTCAGTATCAATAACATCAGCACAACATAAGCAAATATTTTCTAATACTTCATAAAAACATGTCCTTGTATTATTTCCAGCTACTGGATTATTACCACCCATCAAACGTCCAACTTTAGTTAATGAGTTATTATACATACCAATATTAGTTAATGAGTAAGTATATTTATACATATTACGCGGTGTTGTTACTTTTACTGGGAAAACCATATCCCCACCGCTAACAACGTATTTACCATCACTATCTTTTTGACCTGTACCCTGACTAGATGAGCCAAGTAAACTCCAATGACTCTTTGTTGAAGTTATTCCAGATTTAGGATAAGAATCCAAATTTTTAGTATATATCTTAGTATCATTAGTTTTATTTACATACCATTTATACTCACTTGCAAAAGTACTTGAATTAGCTATTGTACGCTTAACATAGTCATGTCCAAATAAAGCTTCTGCTGTAACTTGGTAACAACTTGGTCCAGAACTCCAACTTACTAAATGACCAGAAGATTCCTTGTTACTTCCAACAACTGCTGTTCCAGATCCTCCAGATGTACAAACAGTCTTAGAGACTGAACTCTTATAACTTTCTAGAGAATTACCATCATTATTAACTTTTGCATCAGAACCAGTATATTTCTTTCGATCATCTAAAGTAGCATAAGCATAAGCGCTTCTTGTTTCTTTTCCTTCATCTTTCTTTACAAGTTTATTTGAACCACTACTCAATACTTCTTTCATAAATTCTTTTTCATCATAATCAAATGAAATTGCTGGATCAAATACTGTCATTATTTTTGTATCTGTCTTCGAATCTTTCGTATTTTTAGAAACTAGTTCAAAATCATCACATGCATTAATATTTTTTATTGCTTGAGACATATTAGCATTCGCAGTATTCATCGCGCTCTCATTGCCACTACCATCATCACTATGTTTAGCTTTCAAATCAGCCCCAGTCTTACCACCATCACAGCTTCCAGCACTTCCAGAACTACTACTCCAAGATGTTCCATTATTTGTTTTTTCAGTGGCACCAGAATAAGTTAACTCTTCAACTCCACCAGCATCATCGCTTGTATGTTTTTTATATTTAACACCTGTTTTTGGAACTAATTCATAATCCTGACAAACTTTTTCGTCTGAACAAGTATAGTAAGAACTCCATGAATTACAATTACCTTGATCATCCGTACTAGCACAATCATGATGATATTCAGGAGTAGAAGCACAATAAGTTGCTCCATCAATTTTATTGACTTTACCATTTTGATAAGCATCATAATCAGCTTTTTTCCACTGCCATGTATCAAAATTAGTATATGACTGAACAGCATATCCCAAGAATTCATTTCTAAATTGGTCGTGTTTAATTTGTGTTGTTACACATGTACGAGAACCACTAGCAAATATAGATGCATCCTTAACAATAAAGTAACTTCCTGCTAATACAGCATTCTTCCCAGTAAAGTTCTTATATGAAGGGAACTTAAATTCCCAATCTTCTTTACAACTTACACGACAATATGGATTGCTCTTAAATTGTTCTAAAGAATAATAGTTACCAGCCATATCCTTCTTTTTATCAGTTGTAGAAGTTGATCCAACATCAACAACACATGTATAATTTTCACCATCAGCTTTATTATAAGCCTCCTTTAATTCTAACACATCAGAATCAGAAGTAGATGATGCATTACAAACAGGATTTAAAGTACTAGTCGTACATCTATCTGTACAAACACTTTGATAAACATATTTACTTGAATCTAATACAAATGAACAACATCCAGCAATTCTAAATGCTTCCTTATTAAAAGGTTCTTTACAATTATCTGCACTTGTACAATATTGATTATAATTAAACATATCTTTTGTTGTATCACAAGATGGTAAGGTAGTTCCAATAACATTTTTCTTTGTAATAAATACTAAAGGTAAAGGTTCACCATTATTATTAGGAACATCCAAAGACACATTTCCTTTAATAGAAGTATCTAAACCAGTATTATCTCCCCAGTCTGAACCATCATCATTTCCACTACCATTATCTGGTCCAGTACAATTATCATCATCATCACAAATAGCTGTCTTAGAATCAATTGGGAATAAAATCATTCTTTGCTTACTATTACTCTTTGATGGTGCAGTTACAGCAACATTATCTACAATATCCTGACTAGTATACTTCATCTTAACACTTGCATTATAATCAGTTGTAGTTCCGTCGTTTGCATCATTTATTTGAGCAATTCTACTCAATTTATCAGCGGTTTGAGTAATTGTAAGACGATAATATAATTTACCACCAGCGGAATTAGCTTTTGCCCATTTCCAATAATTAGTCTTAGAAGAAACTTTACACCATTCTCCATTAGCACAAGATCCTTGATTTTTACCAGTTGTATTTTTTACTTCCATAACACACTTAGCTTTATAAGATTTGTTACCACCTTTAAGCCCAGCGTCACATGAAGCAGTCATTCTTAAATCTCCATTAGAATAACCTTTTAATCCTGAAATAACGCCAGTTATTGTTTTTGTATACTGATTTGCATTATTCCACTCTGTTTTTGTATCAGTTACTGAAGAAGTAACTTCACTCATATCCCATCTTTTACCATCAGAAGTAGCTGCATCTTTCAAATAACCAGCTACAATATTGGCATATGTACTATTAAACTCACATGAAGACATTTTATAACAGAATGAACTTGATTTAATATTTTTCCAATCTCCACTAGTATATTCACTAGAACCAGATTTTTTCTCACCACCAGTGTCTTTATTTATATTATTAACAATTTCTTTATAAGCTGCATAATATTCATCTAAGCCTAAGCCAGAATTATTAGCATCTTCGCCATATCTGATTGCAGCAAGACGAATTGCAACAGTTGCAGATACTATATGATTAATCCCCGAAGGTTTACCGTTAGATACGTATTTATTCATTTCTGATAAGAAATCACTATCACTATATATAGTAGCTACAACTTTATCAAATTCATTTCCTTGTGGATTTAAATTACGCTCTTTATAATATTTATCACTATTTTCAGGTTCTTGACGCCCTGGATCCATACAGACTCCAACATAATCAGTCTTAGTTCCACAACTAGAACCAGATGAACCATTATATAAGTGAACACGTAAAACTCTGCTACCTAATTTAGCTACTTGATATCCACTTTCTTTTTTAGTAGATTCATTAACACTAATGTTAAATTCATCACATGTCGTAGCTTGTGAATCAGAAGCATTTCCATAAACAGAATTATCAACTGTTGTACCATTAGTAGAATCTAATATAATTGAATCACCAGATTTTTTACCAATAACTTTAATTTTTAAATTCTGCAAGTGACCTTGGTTATCTTGAAAAGAAACAGTTATATAAGCACCAGCTGTATCTTTTTTAGCTTTAACTGTACAAGCTTTTGTATTTCCGTCATAAGATGTTTCTATAAAATTAGTACTTTCAGAAGAACATCCTATTATATCAGTACCATATCCAGGAACTTTAGATACAACATCTTGAGTCCCCTCATTCATTTCTTTATTGTAATCTTCAGCTGCATTAGTTTTCATTTCTGTACAAGCAGTATATGTACCAGGACCAACACTACCTGTAATCAAATCAGTTTCACAGCTTCCACCTTGTTTAACCCATCCAATAAACTTAGCATCAGGATTAATTTCAGAAACTCTTAATTTAACATCGGTAGGTAATGCAACTGTATCATTTTCTGCCATAGTTCTATAATAGTAACCTAAAGCACTATCATATTTGAAGTTTTTATCATTGATTGTTCCATCAATACTTAAAACGACTCCACCACTATTAGTATAACAAGCAAAATATTTTGAACTATCACCACTTTTTGCTCCAGTTGCTAAAAATTGTTCACAAAGTCCAGAAGCTTGAACAGAAGAGCCACCAGCTTGAAGACCACTAGAATTAGTTGAGAATCCTTTAAATTTTAGAAAAGGATAAACTGATTTATCTGGTGTACAAGTTGGAAAATCTATTGATTCACCAATACTACTAAATTTACGTTTTCTTGTATTTTCAGAATCATTACTTTGATTTAATTGTTCTTTTGGTAATTTTTCCCAATTAGAATTCCATTTACAAGTTCCATATGCTCCACCATAAGCAAAAACAACGATTGTAGAAGAAATATTAATACTACTATGAACATGATGAGTAGCACCATCAGAATCTACATAAGTAAAATTAAAATCTGCAACAGCTCCTGTTTCTGGAATTGTTACATTTTCCTTAACTCTTACACTACAAGTAGTACCATTAACATTACAAAAAACATCAAGATACTTCTGTGTATTACTATCAGGTTTTACTTCTGTAATTTTACTAATAACACCTAGACGAGTTCCATAATCATATGAAACATTCTTCTGCTGATCTAAAGTAAAATTATCTTCAACATAATCTCCTTCAATTTTTGCATATTTTATTGAAATCGTAACTTGTCCTGCACCTGCAGAAGGATTTTGTGAATTTTTATCATAATTACAAGTAATATTTTCTTCAGTTTCATTCATCTCAACATTACTATCTGAAGAAAATTTTATATTCCCGTTTTCATAGAACAAAGTACCATGTTTTAATCTAATAGAAGAACCATTAGTAGTAGCCATTTGACCAGCACTAGTTTTACATACGCCACTACCCCATTCATACTTAGAAGAATTAATCAGTACAGTAGTCGTTCCAGGTTTAATTAAATTTGTTTCTGCTTTAACTACAGTTGCGATAAAAAAAGTAGTTATAAGAATTAAACAATATTTTAAATAAGCTTTATTTTTCATTATAAAACACTACTCCTTTTCTTTTTAACTATTATCACTGTAGCAACAACCCCAATCAAAACAATTCCTCCAATAATCCAATATCGATTTTTAGATATCGTTTTAGCTGCTTTACTAACGATGTTCGTTTTGTTTTGTAATTCTTTTTCTGTTGATGCATTTTCTTTTGTTAATTTTTCTTTATATTTAGTTACACTATCCAAGAAATTAGCTGCATTAACATCATATAAAATATAAGGTTGACACAAATAATAGTCTGGAATATCTGTACAAACTTGTCTTTTTGAATAAGCATTATATTTAGGAACAGATAGCTTTATTGTTCTAAGCGTTGTTCCATAACAATCATATGTTCTGGCTTTAACTTCAAAAGTATAATTTACAACTGCTGAAGTATCCTTCTGTCTAATTGTAATAACACCATCTGAATCAGCATTATCCTCATCAGCCTTAAAGTCTCCACCTTGAGTATTTGTAACTTGAATATAAACTGTTTCAGGTAAGTTCCTAATTTTTACATCCATATAATAAATTAAAGTTGAGTAATTTGGTGAACTTGGATCATCAAATCCCTCTGGTTTAAATTCATATGGTTCATAACTTACTTGAACCGTCGATGCATCCTTTTGAACTTTTGCTAAAGAGCTTGTTGGACATTGTACATCTAAAGGATTTTTATTTTGTGTATTTGTTTCTCCTTCGGCATATACAACACCAAAAGAAATAAACCCAATTAAAATTAGAAATAAAACATTCTTTATTTTTCTTTTCATATAACACCAACCTATTTTCTACATATAATTTTACCATCATCACTTTAAAATAACAATATTAAATTGCACAAGAATTTCAAGTGTGTTATATTTAGTATGGTGATTTAAATGAAAAAAAAGGTAATCAAAATTATTTTAGGAATTATTTTAATTTTAGCAGTAATTGGTATCATTTATGCCAGTACAACACTTAATAAAAAGAATAATGAATTAGACAGCCATTTAGTTAAATTAACTTACAAAGAATTAAAAGAAAAATTAGATAATAAAGAAGACTTTATCTTAGTTATTACTAAAACAACTTGTTCTCATTGTGAATCATATAAACCTAAATTAAAAGATGTTTTAAGTAAATATGATATAAAAGCTTACGAAATAGCTCTTGATAAATTAAGTGATGATGAAACAAAGGTTTTCAATGAAATAGCTAACGTTTCAGGAACTCCTACCACTATTTTTATTAAAAACGGTAGTGAATCTACTACATCTAATCGTCTAGTTGGTGATATTCAAGATGAAGATACAATTATAACAAGATTCAAGGCATTAGGTTTTATTAAAGAATAAAAGGTGATTTAAATGGCTAAAATAAATTTAAAAGAACTCGCAAAAGGTATAATAACAGTTTTATCTTATTTTATAGGGGCAAGATTGTTATTAAGCTTTTTTTATTTTTTAGAAAAAACGGGGATTCTTCCCAAAACAACTTGGATGAATAACTTATTATATTTTTTAGTATACGTTATCATTTTAGCAATATTATTTGCAATATATCATAACTCCATCAAAGAAGACTATCAAACATTTAAAAAAAATCGTAAAGAATGTTTAAAAACAGGTTTAAACTACTGGTTAAAAGGTTTATTCGTTATGATAACATCTAATATAATTATAAATTTCATATTAAAATTAGGAACTTCCGTTAATGAACAAGCTAATATTCAATTAATCAAGCAATCTCCACTAACTCTCGTTCCAATTGTTATTTTTCTAGCACCTTGTATTGAAGAATTAGTATTTCGTAAAAGCTTTTCAAAAATATCTGAAAACAAACACATTTTTGCTTGGACTACTGGTTTAATCTTTGGTGGAGTACATGTTATCTCGTCATTAAGCGATCCACGTACTATCATTTTTCTTATTCCATATTGTTCTGTAGGTATCGCATTTGGTTACCTTTATAAAAAAACAAATACTATCTTCTCTTCCTTATCAATGCACATACTACATAATACTATAAATATTGCCATAATTTTATTGGCTATAATTACAGGAGTAAATATATGAGAGAAGAAAAAAGATTAGCTAAAGAAAAAGAGTTAAGAAGATATCGTAGTCAACCAGAACCAGAAGAAATAATTTCAGATGAAGAACTTGATCAAGATTTAACAATCGATGAAACCAACCCTATAGAAGATGAAGAAAAGGAAGAAAGAGATAATAAAATTAAAAAGATTATCTTTTTTACTATCATTTTCTTCATAATATTCTTTGTCTATATTAGTAACATAGCTACAAGAATAATAGATGTTAAAGAGTACAAAATTGAAACTAATAATATTCCTACTTCTTTCGATGGGCTAAAAATAATTCAATTTTCTGACTTACACTATGGTACTACAATTAATGAAAATGAATTAAAAAACATTGTCAAAAAAATAAACGAATTAAATCCTGACATCGTCTTCTTTACAGGAGATTTAGTTGATAAAAATGTTAAATTAAATGATGAAAATATTAATTATTTAAAAAAAGAGTTAAAAAGTATCAATGCTAAAATATATAAATATGCTATATATGGTGATGAAGATAGTGATAATTTTAAAGATATAATGGAAAGTTCAGATTTCATTATACTAAATAATGAAACTAAGTTACTTTATTACCAAGACAATACACCTATATTAATAACAGGATTCAATAACAATGAAAATCCTAATTATACAATTTTGACTGACTTAATCAATGAAGTTGATCCCAATCAATTATTCAAAATCGTTTTAACACATCAACCAGATACCATAGATAATTTTTTAACTTATAACCCAGACCTAGTATTTGCTGGTCACACTCTTGGTGGTTTAGTAAAAATACCTTTTATAAAGCCACTATTCTTACAAGAAGGAGCCCAAAAATATTATAATTCCACTATGCAAATAAATAATACCAAAATATTCATTTCAAATGGTCTTGGTACATCTAGCATTAATATTCGTTTTAACAATCATCCTTCTATCAGTCTATATCGTTTTTACAAGTCATAAAAAAAACTCATCAAGAGTTTTTTTCTATTTTAGACACATTCAACATAAGTATCTGTCAAACATCTTATACAACAAACACAACCTAAATCAATTGTAAATACTGAATTAGTTGCTACATAAGGATATAAACTAGTTGTATCAGGATTATCTTGTAATACTCTAAAAGTACAACAATTACCTTCTATTTTTTCTATTCTAAATACTGATGAACAAGTAATTGTTGTTCCATCGCAACTAGCTGTAGAATCTTTAGTAATAGGCATTCTCCAAGGTGTTCCATTTGAACTACATGTATATAACATTACAGGACGTGTATTACAAACTAAACAACTAGGTCCTCCACCCAACATTGGTCTATCACATGAATCCAAGCAACTATCAACACAGGCATTTTGTTGTAAAACCAAAATAACACTTAATATTTCTGCCAATGAACTACTTTGATCATTATCTTTACAACACATATAACTCACCCTTTCATATATTTCTCACTAATAATCTATGTCAGGATTCTAAAATAGTGCTATTTTGTTTGTTCTTTTATTTTTTTAAATAATATAGTATAATATCATACAGGTGATGATAAAATGGATTGGATACAATATATAATTATCTTAGCAATTCTAGCAATTATATGTTTAATAGTTTTAAAATTAAATAAAAAAGATTTCAGTTCTGAAATCAATAAATTAATAAAATACCTTGGTGGTAAAGATAATATTATTAATGCTGAATGTAATATGTCTCGTTTTAAAGTAATCTTAAAAGACGTTAGTAAAGTAGATAAAGAAGGTATTCAAAAATTAGGAGCCAAAGGTATTGTTGAAATAGACAATCAACTGAAAATTATCCTTGGTAAAGATTGCAAACAATTAAAAAATTATATTAAAGATATTGTAAAATAAACATTCAAATTGAATGTTTATTTTATTTGATAATCTAAAATATCTTCAAAAGATATTTTTTCATTATTTATATTAACAAAATAACTATCTTTACATAATATTAATTTTTCTAATTTATTACCATTCTTAGTTTTTATTAATACATTCAATTTATTAGCATAACCGGATTTATCAAAATACTTTTTTAACGAAGTTAAATCCTTGCTATGCTGATTTTCACGTGTTCCATAATAATAATCTTCATTATTTTTTAAATCATGATCAATTTTATTAGCATATACACTAGGTAAATCACTCATTTTATCTTCCTCCTCAACTAATTATATGTATATTTTTTACTTATATTGCCAATTATAATAATATGAAAAAGTTTTTTTATAATAATTA
>UWSL01000018.1 GCA_900552975.1 uncultured Mycoplasmatota bacterium
TTTAATATTATTTATTAGTTTTTTTACAATAACATATGCTTATACAGAAATTGATTTAGATGATTTTGATATTCTTATGACTGAACTTGGATATGAAACATCCAATATTAATAATGGAATGATGGCTTCATCTAAAAGTGAACCTTTGTATATTGAATCATATGAATATAATAGTTATGAAAAAGTTGATGATGCTATTAATAAATTGAAAAAATTAAGTGATGTATCTGATTTGAGCTTAAAAGAACATAATGTTATAACAAGTTATAATGTTGATAATACTCAGAAAGATAATTATAGTTTTATTAAATTTGATTATATTGAAGAAGGTTTATCTTTTTATAAATATTATTATATTTTTAGAATAAATAAATCTCTTATTGTTGGGTGTGGAAGTTTTGATAAAAAAGATAAAATAGATACAATTGTTGAAAAACTTATAAGTGATAAAGTTACGGATGATATTAATAATATATATGATTGGCAAGGTGAAGAAGAAGATACTCAGTTGCCTCAAAATTATGTTGATAAGAAAGAAAATAAGAAAAAATATTTGTTAATAGTGTTGATTTTATTATTTGTTTTAATATTAGTTATCGGTGTTATTTTTTTGATAGTGAAGAGAAATAAGGTAAAAAAGAATGACGTACTTTAAAGTTTGAAAGGGACAAAAGTTATTATATGAGCTTTTGTCTTTTTTATTGGTCTAATCTTTTGGAGACTAGTATAACGTTAGCCGTTGTGCAAAAGATGGGTATATCAAATGTCGAACTTTATATTATTAGGTACTATAGTAAATAAAAACTTATTAATATTATTAAATATCTTGCAAAGTTGCAAGATATTTTTTATAATTAAGATGACTTTTTACTTTAGGAACATATGTTAAATAAGCTACTATTTTATAGTAGTATTTTGTAATGGAAAGTAGGTGTAGTATGGCTTTAACAGGGAGAGATTTAGAACTTGAAAGAAGAAGACTTAAGGAAGTTTTAAAATTATTAGATGATAAAATTGCTAGAATGGGTAAAGATATTTTTTTAGATGAGGAAAAATTACAAGATTTTCGTCGTTATACTTGGGAAAATAAAAAAAGTATGGATGCTCAGGAACTTAGTCAAGCCAATGTCGAAAATGATATGGAAACTAATAATTTACTTAGAGAACGTGAGTATTTTAAGAAGCTTTATCGTATAAAAGATAATCCTTATTTTGCATCAGTTGTTTTTGAGGATGAAGATAAGAAAAGATATAGTATTTATTTAGGTCTAACTTATTTAAAGGATGAAGATTATGGAAACATAATTTATGATTGGCGTAGCCCGATTTGTAGCATTTTTTATGATTACGAAGTTGGTAAGTGTGCATATGCGGCACCAGCTGGAATAATCAGTGGTGAATTATTAAGAAAAAGGCAATATAAGATTGAAAATCGTAAGTTACTTAGTGCTTTTGACAATTCAATAAGTATTGATGACGAATTGTTACAAGAAGTATTAGCTAGTGATAGTAATGAAAAGATGAAAAATATTGTTAATACAATTCAACAAGAACAAAATAATGTTATAAGAAATGTTAGAGATAAAACTCTGATTGTATCTGGAATCGCTGGTTCAGGTAAGACGAGTGTAGCTTTACATCGAATCGCTTTCTTATTATATAAAATTAAAAATTTAACAAGTAATGATATATTAATTTTTTCACCTAATCAAATTTTTACAGAATATATATCTAATGTTTTACCAGAATTGGGAGAAGATAATACATTACAAACAACTTTTAATGATTATTTAAGTAGTAGTATTAGTGAATTTAGTGAAGTTGAACCATTTATGGAATTTATTGGTAAATATTATTTAGGAGAAATAAGTAACTTTGATTTAATTACTTATAAACAAAGTGATGAAATAATAAAAGATATTGAATTATATGTTGAAGATTATATTAAAAAAGCTAAAATGATAAATGATTTTACGGAGAATAAAATTTATGATGTTTTTAAAGAAGATATAAATGATTTATTACATAACAGATATAGTACTTTGCCTTTTTTTGAGAGAGTAGATGAAATTGCAACTAAATTAAGTGAAAATAATTATAAAGGAAGTAGTAAGAAAAAATTAACATATCGTAAGTTAATTTTTGAAAATAGTAATTTTAAAAAAGATTTTAAAGATATATACTTAAATTTCTTTTGTAGTGATTTTTGTAAGATAAGAATGAATGATAAAGAGATTAGAGAATTTAATAAAAGTAAAGTAATTGGGTATGCTGATGCCTTACTATTCGTTTATATGAAATGTTTATTAGAAGGTTTTCCTTATGAAAGGGATATTAAACAAGTAGTTATTGATGAAGCTCAAGATTATAGTTATTTGCAATATTTGATTATTAGTAAGATATTTAGAAATAGTAATTTTACTATTTTGGGTGATGTTAATCAAACAATTAATCCTTATTATAAATATGAAAGTTTGAATGTTTTAGCAGATATTTTTAAACAAAGTAAATGTATTTCTTTAACAAAGACGTATCGTTCAAGTCCTGAAATCATAGAATTTACTAATAAGATATTAGGTCTTAATCATGTATGTGCAATTCGAAAAACAGAAAGTATACCCCTTATTCATCGTAAGAAAAGTAGTTATTTATTGGAAGATATTAAGTATTTAGAAGGTAAATATAAGTCAGTTGCTGTAATTACGAGGGATAGTAAGACAGCGGTTAATTTATATGAGAAGTTAAAGGATGAATTACCAATTTCTTTACTTAATAGTCAAACGGAGGAATTTAATAAAGAATTAGTTGTTTTACCGGCTTATTTGGCTAAAGGTTTGGAATTTGATAGTGTAATAGTATTTAGTGATGCTACAAGTAAATATCAACGAAATGAAAAGAATTTATTATATGTTGCTTGTACGAGGGCACAACATGAATTGATTGTCTATTCGTAATTGACAAAAATAGTGTTTAATTATATATTAATTGGCAAATGGAGGCAACGATATGGCTTTAGATAAACTTGAAAAAATGAATTTACTTAAGGTTTTACGTACTACTAAAACAACAGAATTTTATTTAGATGATATTTTGGATGTTGTAAAAAAAAGAATGGGAATTAATGAAGATATTTTTAGATTTTTAATGGAATATACAGAAGAAAAGTTAAAAAAAGCTGATATTACGTTAAATTTTTTAGAAAAATCATTAAAATTAACTGATTCATTTTTGTTATTAGCACTAGATGATCATATGCCTATTTGTGAAGAATTACTAAGTGATTTATCAAAGTTTGAGGATACATATCATCAATATATAGAAAATAACACAAAAGAAGAAACCCCAGAGTTACATGCGAGCTTTGTAAAATTTGAAGATACTATAAAAAGATTGAATAGCATTATGGAAAAGGTTATTGCTGATAATAATCTTAAAAAAGATAGTAAGGGAAAAAATAGTGATGTTGATAAAATAAAAAAAGAATTAGAAGAAAAATTACAGGAATTAGAAGTCTTGTTAAAAGATAAAGAGAAAGAATTAGGTAAAAAGGATGGAATTATTGGTGATTTAAAAGCTGATAAAGCAAAGTTAAATAATGATCTTGCTTTACTACGTGGCGAAATAAAGCAGCTTTTAAAACAAATTGAGGACTTAGGAAAATATAATACGGGAAATGAACAAGTTATTGAAAATTTAAAAAGTGAAATAAATAGTCTTTCTCAAAGAAATAATGAGTTACTTGAAAGATGTGAAAGATTACGTGGTGAAGTAAGAGCAAAAAATGATGCTTTAGTTGAAGCAACACAAGAAAATAAACGATTAGAAAATGAAGAGCGAGCACGTTTAGTACTTGAGAGAAAAATTTTGGAACTTTTATGTAGTAGAAGTATGTCTTTAGCAGAAATAACAAAGTATTTGCGAGATGAAGCTTATGTTATTAATGAAAGAGAAGTTTATAAAGTAATTCAAAAAATAAATGAAAAAGTTAATGTTACTAGTAGTTCTTTTTATATTCCGCCTCATTATGGAGTAAAGAAACCAGAAATTGTTACTAATGGTATTTTTGATTTATCTAATTTTAACATTAAACGTAGTTGTGATTTATTATTTATTTCGGATGTTCATTTTGAAAATTGTGATGAAGATGTTAAAAGGGCGTATGAGGCTGTTTATAATTATGCGATTAATAATAAGGTAAAAGTAGTTTTTAATACAGGAGATTTGTTTAATTCTTCACTAGCTTTTCAATCAGGAATTAAACCAGAAAATGTTACAAAAGCTTTGAATATTGTAAATGATTTTGGCGAAAATGTTCCTTTTGATAAAAATATTTATCAAGCAGTTTTAGGAGGAAATCATGATAAGCTATTATTGGATTTGGGTATTGATTCAATAGGTCTTTTAAGTCAAATGCGAGAGGATATAATTCCTTTGGGGTATGATCATTGTCGTCTTGACTTTGGTGGTGAAAAGGGCCGATTAGCTTTACACCATCCACAAAAACGTATTCCTGAACCGATTTGTGATACTGGTTATAATGTTTCATATTTACTTAGTTATATGAATGGTTATTATGCAAGAGAAAAGTTATCAAGAGATGATACATATATTGATTTTATTGCTCATTTCCATAAAAGTATGATGGATTTAGAGAATTCTTTAGTTGTTGTTCCTTCATTGATACATGATCGTTATTTTAATGGGGCATGGCATGTTAAGATATATTTTGATGATAAACATAATATTGATAATATGATTTTTATACCATTAGTTTTAATTCAAGATAAATTATTAGCGACTTCGGAGATACCATATCGTAAAAGTCTTAAAAAATAAAAAAGTATGAATAAAACTATTGACAAGTTAAGACTTTTACTTTATAATCTGTGTTGTTATTGAAAAGAAAGCGATGTATCCCATCCACCTGATTGTAGTGAGTTATAATAGGTAAAAAGCTTAAGTGATTATTTCTTTAGTCTTTTTGGGTGGATACTAGGTGTTCGCCCTTTTTAATTGTGTGGAGGTGCTTTACTATAGCAAAAGATAAGAATGAATTGCCAATCAATGGACAAATTAGAGTGGCAGAATTAATGGTAATTGGTCCTAATGGAGAACAGATGGGAATGAAGAACATTAAAGATGCGTTGACTCTTGCAAATTATGCAGGATTAGACCTTGTTTTAATGAGTGGAAATGCAGTACCAGCTGTCGGTAAAATTATGGATTATAATAAGTATCGTTATGAAAAACAAAAGAAACAAAAAGAAGCTTTGAAAAAACAAAGAGAAAATAATAAGGAACTTAAGGAGTATCAATTGTCTCCCGTTATAGACATTCATGATTTTAATACTCGTAAGAAAAATGCAGCAATGTATTTGGAAAAGGGACATAAAATTAAGGTATCTATAAGATTTAAAGGTAGACAAATGGCTCATCCAGAAATTGGTAAAGAGGTAATGTTACGCTTTGCTGATGAACTAAGTGAAGTTTCTACTATTGAATCTCAACCAAAGCTTGAAGGTCGTACAATGATAATGCTATTAGCACCAAAAAAATAAAATAGAAAAGGAAGTATTAATATGGCAAATAAACAAAAAACTCATAAGGCATCTAGTAAAGTTTTAAAAGCTAAAAAGAATGGTACTATTGTTTATAAGAAATCAAATGGTAACCATAAAACTGCAAAGGATTCAGCAAAAGCTGTTAGACAAAGAAGAAATAAAGGAATTTTAGATAAAGGCATGGCAGATCGTCTAAGAGACTTTATTTAACGGAAGAAGGTATTAAAAAATGACAAGAGTTAAAGGTGGAACTGTTTCTAAAAACAGAAGAAGAAAAGTATTAAAAGCAGCTAAGGGTTATTTTGGCTCAAAACATAGATTATATAAAACAGCTCAAGAGCAAACATTCCATAGTGGAGAATATGCTTACAGAGATAGAAAAGCTAACAAGAGAAACTTTAGAAAGTTATGGATTATCAGAATTAATGCTGCTTGTCGTGCTAACGATATCAGTTATTCTCAATTCATTAGTGGACTTACAAAAGCTGGTGTAGAAGTTAACAGAAAGATGTTAAGTGCTATTGCTATTGAAGATGAAAAAGCATTTGCTGAATTAGTTAAGATGAGTAAAGCTGCTTTAGCTGGTGAAACAGTTAAAACAACTACTAAGAAAGAAACAGCAAAAGAAGAAACTAAAACTACTGAAACAAAAAGCTATGATAAAATGACAGTAGCTGAATTAAAAGAAGAAGCTAAAAATAAAAAAATTGAAGGTTATACTTCAATGAAAAAAGCTGAATTAGTTGCTGCTTTGAGTAAGTAAAATATAATACATATTATTACTAAAGATTGGGTAAGACCAATCTTTTTTGTTAATATAAGTATTTAAGTGTTTACTTTTTTGTGTTCCTCTTGAAATGGTTATATAATTTTTGTATAATTTATATTAACATAATGAGGAGTGATGATATGCGTAAGATTATGGCTAGTTTGGATTTTGGTAGTGATTCAATAAAATTAGTTGTAGGGGAAATGGTTCGTAAAAAGTTAAATATATTAGCTGTCGCAGAAGCTCCTAGTAACGGAATGAAAGAAGGCGTTTTAGTAAATCCTAATGAGGTATTAACGTCAGTTAAAAGTGTTATTAAGAAATGTGAAGATGTAATTGGTTTGAAGATTCGTCAAGTTATTGTGGGAATTTCAAGTAAGAATGCTAATTTTTCAGTTGTTAATGGTAGTGTTAATATAAATAGTGAAGGAAATTTAATAACAGGGGTTGATGTTATTAGAGTACTTAGTTCAGCTATAAAAGGTCGTATTGACGATGATCGAGAGTTTATTACTTTAATGCCTACTAGTTTTACTTTAGATGATAATAGAGTCGTTAGAGATCCTAAAGGACTAACTTCAACAAAACTAGATGTAAGAGGTGTTTTAATTACTGTTTTAAAGAAAAATGTGTATCCTATTTTAGCTTGTTTAGAAAGATTGAATATTGATGTTTTAGATATATCTTTGGATACAATTGGTGATTATTATGAATTTAAATCTAAAGAAACTGCTAAGAGCGTTGGTGTTTTAGTTAACTTAGGAGCAGAAACAACGACCATTTCAATCTTTAATAAAGGTGTTTTAACAAATACGGAGGTTGTTTTGTTAGGGGGCAAAAATATTGATAATGATATAGCTTTTGTTTATAAGATTTCTTTAAGTGATGCTAAGAAATTAAAAGAGAATTTTGCTCTTGCTCATAGTCGTTTAGCTCAAGCTAGTGATGTACGATTTATTAAGAATAGTGCTTCAGAGGAAATTAAAATTAATCAGTATGAGATAAGTGAGGTTGTTAAGAGTAGGTTAGATGAAATGCTAAAATTAACTAAAAAACAAATAAATCACTTAACAAAAAAAGAAATAAGTTATATAATATTCACAGGAGGATTGACTGAAATACGTGATTTTAGGTTGGTTCTAGAAGAAATTTATGGACAAAGTTTTACACTAGGAAGAATTAGTGAAATTGGTGTTAGACATAATAAATTTAGTTCTTGTGTGGGATTAATAAAATATTATGCTGATAAAGCAAGACTTAAAGATAAAGATTTTTCGATATTTAGTATAGAAGAACAGCAACTCTTAAGTGGAGTTAATTTGGAAAATGATAATAATATGATTGGAAAGTTGTTCGGATACTTTTTTAATAGTTAGTAAGGAGGATTTGAGATGCAAGATTTGGCAAGGGATCAAATAGCTAAAATAAAAGTTATTGGTGCTGGTGGCGGCGGATGTAATGCTGTTAATCGTATGATTGAGTCCGGTGTTGGTGGTGTTGATTTTATCGTTGCAAATACAGATTTGCAAGTTTTAAATGTTAGTAAAGCTGAAACAAAGTTACAAATTGGTAAAACAATTTCAGAGGGCTTAGGTGCTGGAGGAAATCCAGAAGTTGGTCGTGAAGCAGCTTTAGAAAGTAAAAAAGAAATAGAGGAAGCTTTAGCAGGAGCTGATATGGTCTTTGTTACCTGTGGTTTAGGTGGGGGTACTGGTACTGGTGCTGCGCCGATTATTGCAGAAATTGCGCAAGATCAAGGAGCTTTAACCGTTGCTATAGTTACGAAACCTTTTAAATTTGAAGGTCGCAAACGTATGGAACAAGCTGAAGTTGGTTTGGAAGAATTAAGAAAACATGTTGATACAATTATTGTTATTCCAAATGATCGTTTAAGAGATATTATTGATCGTACAACACCAATGTTGGAAGCTTTTAAAGAAGTTGATAATGTCTTACGTCGTGGTGTTCAATCTATATCAGATTTAATTGCAGTTTCAGGTTTAGTTAACTTGGATTTTGCGGATGTTAAAGCTGTAATGCAAAATAGAGGTAATGCGATTATTGGTATTGGTATCGGTGTCGGTGAAGATCGTGCGGTAGAAGCTGCTAAACAAGCGGTTGCTTCTCCATTACTAGAAAATACGATTGATGGAGCTACAGATGCCATAATTAATATAACAGGTGGTAACAGCTTAACATTATTTGAAGCTGAAGATGCGGCTGAAGTAGTTAGAAATGCTGCTAATACGGATATTAATACAATCTTTGGTGCCGTTATTAATGAGAATTTAAATGATGAAGTTATTGTTACAGTTATAGCAACTGGTTTTGATGATGATCGTGAACAGGTTGGAACAATTTCTGATGATTTACCAAAAACTGCTTCATATATGAGAGATGATGACTTAGATAGTGAGATTGATATTCCACCATTCTTAAGAAATAGAGACGATTTTTAAAAATCGTTTTTTTTTCGACATAAAAATACTATGAAATATAGTATTTTTTTTATAGGTGATTTAATGAAAGTGTATTTAGATTTACTATTTATTTTAAATTTCTTATTAGATTTTATTATTCTAAGTGCTGTTAATTATATTTTAAAACGTAATGTTAAGGAAGGAAGAGTCGTTTTAGGAAGTTTGATTGGGACTGTAACATTGTTAATTTTATTTATTAAGTTAAGTAACTTTGAGCTTTTATTATACAAAGTAGTCATAAGTATGGTGATGGTTATAGGAACTTTTGGTTATAAAGATTTAAATTACTTTATAAAGAACCTTCTTTATTTTTATATGGTTAGTATGCTCCTAGGAGGAGCCGTTAGTTTTTTTGACAATCAGTTCAGTTATAGTAATAAAGGTTTGGTATTTAAAAAGAATAGTTTAGGTTTTAGTTATTTCTTTGTTTTTATTTTAGGAGTATTTTTATTTATTAAGTATTTAAAAGCGTTTAAGTTATTAAAAAATAATTATAGTAATTATTACCGGTGTGAAATCTTTTTTAATGATAAAGATTATGTATCTGTGAATGCTTTTTTAGATACAGGGAATAAACTTAAAGATCCTTATAGTAATAAAAGTATTATTTTATTAATGAAAGAATTTGCTAAAAATATTCAAACACGACCAATTTATGTGCCATATAATTCATTGAATAATCATGGTTTATTAGAATGTTACAAAGTACAAAAAATTGTGATTGATGGTAAGGAGTGTGATGATTTTTTAGTTGGAGTCAGTGAAGAAAATTTTTTTATGGATGGTATTGAATGTATTATTAATTCAAGTATAATGGAGGGATTAAAATGATTAAATTAATAAAAAAATTACTTTTATTTTTAAAACAAAAGTATAATCAATTTTTCTTTGTTGGGAGTGCTGATTTATTACCACCGCCACTTTCTAAGGAAGAAGAAATACAATATTTAATAAAAGCTCAGCAAGGTGATATAAAAGCTCGTAATATTTTAATTGAACATAATTTAAGGTTGGTAGTTTTTATAGCTAAAAAGTATGAAAATGTTAGTGAAGGTTTGGAAGATTTGGTTAGTATTGGTTCAATTGGCTTAATAAAGGGAATTAATACTTATAAAATAGATAAAAATATAAGATTAGCGACATATGCTTCACGTTGTATTTCAAATGAAATATTAATGTTTATTAGAAAAAATAAAAAAAGAAATAATGATGTTAGTTTTGAAGAAGCTTTAACTTATGATGGTGAAGGTAATGAACTACATTTAGAAGATATCGTTGGAACCGAAGATGATGTGGTATATAAAGAATATGAAAGGAAGGTTGATATAGATCTATTAAAAAAAGAAATTGAAAAGTTAAGTGAGCGTGATAAAAAGATAATGATTATGAGATATGGACTTTATAATACGAATGAATATACTCAGAAGGAGGTGGCAACTTTATTGGGAATAAGTCAGTCTTATATATCGCGAATTGAAAAAAAGGTGATAAAAAATATAAAATATTCTTTAGAATAGGGAAGATACTGGTAAAAGTATCTTTTTTTATAAGAAAATATACATTTGATGAGCATGAATTTAGATTATTTATGATATAATTATCATAGGTGTTAATATGAAAAATATATATGGCGTTAAGAGAGAAGATTTAGAAAAATATTTTATAGATAATAATGAAAAGAAGTTTAAAGCCTTACAAGTATATGAATGGCTATATGATAAGAGGGTATCTTCTTTTTTTGAAATGAGTAATATTAAGAAAGAATTACAAGAAAAGTTAAATGATGATTTTTCAATGAAAATGATTAAAATACAAAAAAAGCAAGAAGATAATTTGACGAAGAAATATCTTTTTAAATTAGAAGATGATAATTTTGTAGAAGCGGTATTGATGGAACATGATTATGGTTTATCAATATGTGTTAGTAGTGAAGTAGGTTGTAATATGGCTTGTGCTTTTTGTGAATCAGGTCGCTTAAAAAAGGTCCGTAATTTACAAAGTTATGAAATGGTTGAACAAATCCTTTTGGTTGAGAAAGATATAAATAAACGTATTTCTAGCGTAGTTATTATGGGTATTGGTGAACCTTTAGATAACTATGATAATGTAATGGATTTTATTAAAGTAATTAATGATCCAAAGGGAATAGCGATTGGAGCAAGGCATATTACTTTGTCGACTTGTGGAATTATTCCTAAAATAAAACAATTGAGTCAAGAAAAGCTACAAATTAACTTAGCTATTTCTTTACATGCTCCTAATACACAATTAAGAGATAAAATAATGCCTGTAAATAAAGTGTATAATTTAGGAGAATTAATAACGACTATTAGGGAATATATTGAAGCTACTAATAGACGGGTAACTATTGAATATGTTATGCTTAATAATGTAAATGATAATGAGTCTCATGCTTTAGAGTTAGCAGCATTATTAAAAGGAATGAATGTTTATGTTAATTTGATTCCTTATAATGAGACAAATCATTTAGAATTTAAAAAGAGTAGTAAACAAAAAATTATGAAATTTTATGATACATTGAAAAAACGTGGCATTAATGTAACAATTAGGAAAGAATTTGGTGGTAAAATTGATGCAGCGTGTGGTCAACTCAGAAGCAAAGAGGTGGAATTGTGAAAACATTTTATTTAACGGATTCAGGAAAAGTTAGGGACCATAATGAGGATTCAGTAACAATTTTAAAAAATGCTAATGATGAATATTTATTAATAGTAGCTGATGGAATGGGAGGACATCGTGCTGGCGAAGTTGCAAGTTCGATTGTTGTTACTCATATGGGTAAAAGATTTTCGGAAATTAGTAGTGTTGGAAGTAAAATAGATGCTATTAATTGGTTAAAAGATAATGTTGATGAAATAAATAAAGAAATTATTGATCATACTAAAGAACATCCTGATAGTGCAGGTATGGGAACAACAGCAGTTATGGCCTTATTAACTAATAACTTTTTAATTTTTGGTAATATTGGAGATTCATCAGGATTTGTTTATAAAAATGGTAAATTAAAGAAAGTTACTAATGATCATACATTGGTTAACTTGTTAGTTGCGGCTGGTGATTTAACAGAAGAAGAAGCTAAGTATCATCCTAAACGTAATGTATTAATGAAAGCATTAGGGAGTAGTGAAAAAGTTGAACTAGATATTTTTGAAGTAGATACAAGTGTAGATGGAATTTTCTTATGTAGTGATGGTCTTACTAATATGTTAACAAGAGAGCAAATTGAAAAAGTTTTAAATGATGAAGAACTAGATGTTGAAGAACAAATTATTAAATTAATACGTAAAAGTAATGCAAGAGGGGGCACGGATAATATTTCAATAGCTTATCTGAGAAGAGAAAGTGGTGATGAACAATGATCATGAAGGGGCAAAAAATAAATGATCGTTATCAAATAATTAAGTCGATTGGCGAAGGTGGAATGGCAAATGTATATTTAGCCTATGATACGATTTTGGATCGTGATGTAGCTGTTAAAGTTTTACGTGGTGATTTATCTAATGATGAAAAATTCGTTAGAAGATTTCAAAGAGAAGCTTTATCAGCAAGTTCACTGAGTCATCCTAATATTGTTGAAGTTTATGATGTTGGTGATGATAATGGTCAGTATTTCATTGTTATGGAATATATTGATGGTAAGAATTTAAAGGATTTATTGAAGAAACGAGGAAAATTAACGGTTTCCGAAGTTGTTGATATAATGAGTCAAATTGCTGATGGTCTTTCGGTAGCTCATGATTCTTATATTATTCATCGTGATATTAAGCCCCAAAATATAATGATTTTGGAAAATGGATTAGTTAAAATAACTGATTTTGGTATTGCAATGGCGATGAATGCTACGCAATTAACACAAACTAATTCGGTAATGGGTAGTGTTCATTATTTACCACCAGAACAAGCAAGTGGTAAAGGGAGTACTTTAAAAAGTGATATTTATTCAATGGGTATCTTGATGTATGAGTTATTGGTTGGTCAATTACCATATCGTGGAGATAATGCTGTTGAGATAGCTTTAAAGCATTTAAAAGAACCACTTCCTAGTATTAGAGATGAATTGCCTGATATTCCCCAAAGTGTTGAAAATGTTATCTTAAAGAGTGCTGCTAAAAATCCAAAGAATAGATATAATGATGCGCGTGAAATGTATGAAGATTTGAAAACTTGCTTAGATGAATCGCGTTTAAATGAACCAAAATTGGAATATCAATATCCAGAATTGGATAGCGATAATAAGAAATTTACGAAACAAGTTGAAAAAGCGATTAGTGTTGAAAATAGTGATGATGAAGATGAAGATGTTTCTGTAAAACAAATAAAAGATGAAGATATTAAGAAAGAAAATAAATTATTAATTATCTTATCTTCAATCTTTGTTGGTTTGATTGTAATTGTAGCTGCTATTGTTTTATTTATACCGGCTTTAATTAAACAAAAAGATATAAAAGTTCCTGATGTTTCAGGAATGGATATTACAAAAGCTATAGAAACATTGCAAAATGAAGGCTTTGAAGTTTCGGATGATCAATTAGAAATTAGTGATGATGAGGTTCCAGAAGGTAAAGTTGTAAAAACTAATCCTGCATCAGGTAGTAAGCGAACTAAAGGAACAATTGTTAAATTATATGTTTCAACTGGTGATTCGCAAATTACAATAGAAGATTATACTGGTAAAAATTATTTAGAAGTTAAAGGGGCTTTAGAAGCTCATGATATTTCAGTTTTAATTGAGAAAAAAGAAGTTGATGATAAAGATATTACAGATGGTAATATTATAGGTCAAGATGTTAAAGCTGGTGAAAAGCTAAGTGCTGGAGATACTATTACCTTATATATTCCTAATGTTGTAACAAAATATCCTGATTTTACAGATGGTTCTTATACAATTGATGATGTTCAGAAATTCTGTGACCAATATGGAGTTAAATTAAAAATTATTTATGATTCAACAAGTAGTTATAATGCTGGAACTATTTTCCAACAAAGTCGAGATAAAGGATATACAGTTACTGAAGGAACAACGTTTACTATTACAGTAGCTAAAGAAGCTGAAAAATCAGATTCACAAGTATCAGATAGTGATTGTGATGAAGAAATGCAAGCAAGTGGTATGTGTTAGATGAATGGCCAAGTAATTAGAGTTATTAGTAACTTATATACAGTGAAAATTGATGATCAATTATATGGTTGTCATGCTAGAGGTAAGTTTAGAAAAGAAAATATTACTCCAATGGTAGGCGATAATGTTATTGTTGATACTGACAATAACATTATCGTTAAGATTTTACCAAGAAAAAATGAGTTGTCTCGTCCAGTTGTAGCAAATGTAGATATGGCTTTAATAGTAACAAGTGTTAGAAAACCTAATTTAGATTTAACATTATTAGACAAGTTAATATCTATAATAACTTTTAACAAAATTGAACCAGTTATTTGTTTTACAAAACTTGATTTGTTAGATGAAGTTGATTTAAAGGATATTGAAAATTTAAGAGAGTATTATGAAATGATTGGTATTAAGAGCTTTTATAATACGGAAAAAATTGAAATAAAGAAGTATGTTAGAGAAAAAATAGTTGTTTTAGCTGGCCAAACAGGAGCTGGGAAGAGTAGTTTACTAAATTCTTTGGAAGATGGCTTGGATATTGCTACTAATGAAATAAGTGAGGCCTTAGGAAGAGGGAAACATACAACTCGTCATGTAGAACTTTTTGGAATAGGAGAAGGATTTATTGCCGATACACCTGGTTTTTCAGCGATAGATTTAAAAGATATGACGATTGAAGATTTAAAAAATTCATTTAGAGAATTTGGAAATTATGAATGTCGTTTTAATGATTGTGTACATTATAAAGAAATTGATTGCGGAGTAAAAGAAGCTTTGACAGAAAAGAAAATATTACAATCGCGTTATGATAATTATCTGAGATTTATGGAGGAAATAAAAAAATGAAAGTAGGAGTATCATTTATAACAAGTGATTTTGATTTAGAAACAACAATAAAAAAAATTGATGAGTCAAATGCTGATTATATACATGTTGATATGATGGATGGAATCTTTGTTGAAAATGCTAATTTTACAGTTTCAGAAATAAAAAATATGTTTAAAAAAACAACTAAACCTTTGGATGTTCATATGATGGTATGCTCACCTAATAAATATGTTAAAGAATTTGCTAAGATGAAGAATGTTGAGTATTTGACTCTTCATTATGAAGCTCATCGTCGTCCAATAGATGTAATTAATATGATTCGTCATACTAATATGAAAGTTGGTCTAGCGATTAATCCTGAGACCAAAGTTAGTCATATTATTCCACTATTAAATCATGTTGATCAAGTGCTTATAATGAGTGTTAAACCTGGTAAAGGTGGTCAACAATTTATGTCTGATGTTTTATATAAAGTTGAAACATTAAAAGATATAAGAGAAGAAAATAATTATCATTATATTATTAGTATTGATGGTGGTATTAATGCAGATACGGCTAAGTTAGCTAAAGAAGCCGGTGTTGATATGGTAGTTAGTGGTTCTTATGTATGTAAGAGTATTAATTATAATGAAAGAATAGATAGTTTAAGAAATTAAACTATTTTTTTTAAGGTATCTAATCATTTAGTATGATATAATGTAAGAGAGGTATGAATTAATGGATAAAGTAATTGCTGAAATATTAGAAATGATTGAAAGTAATGGTTTTGAGGCTTATGTTGTAGGTGGTTATGTTAGGGATTTTATCTTACAAGTAGGATCAACTGATGTTGATATATGTACCAATGCTAAAGTAGTTGATTTAATGAGTATTTTAGCTGATTATCAACCGGTTAGTGGAAATTATGGAGCAGTTAAACTATTTTATAAAGGATATAAAATAGATATAACAACTTATCGAAAAGATGTAAAATATGATGGAGATCGTAGAAATTTAGAAGTTATATATGTCGATAATTTAGTTACTGACTTAGAAAGAAGAGATTTTACTTGTAATACTTTATGTATGAGTAAAAGTGGGCAGATAATTGATTTATTAGATGGAAAACAGGATATTTTAGATAAAGTAATTAGATGTGTTGGCGATATAGAAAAGAAAATGTCTGAGGATCCTTTACGAATTCTAAGAGCGATAAGATTAGCAACTTGTTTAAATTTTAAAATAGAACAAAATTTATATAATTTTATTAAAGAAAATAAACAATTAGTTGCTAATCTTTCAATGAATAGGATAAAGGAAGAATTAGATAAAATATTAATTAATAAAAATGTATGTAAGGGATTAGATTACTTACGAAGATTAGGTCTGTTAGAAATAATTGGAATAGATTTTACGAAGATTGTCTATGTTTTTGATTTGTGTGGTATGTATAGTCAATTAACATTATTAAAAGAATTTCCTTTTTCAAAAGAAGAAAGAGAACATATTAATGATATAAAAGAGGTATGTGAATCTGGCAAAATTGATAATACGACTTTATTTAATTATGGTTTGTATGTATGTAGTGTGGCTGGAACCATTATGGGGATTAGTAAAGAAGAAATAGCTAAAATGGATAAAAATTTAGAAATAAAATCAATTAAAGATATACAGATTACTAGTGAAGAGATATGTGATATATTGCAGATTGAACCTTCGAAAGCTATTGGAGAAGTGTATAGTATTTTAAAAGATTTAATTTTAGATGGCCAATTAGCTAATAATAATGAACAATTAAAAGAACAATTGGAAATTCAGGGAAAGAAGTGGTTGGATGAAGGAAAGTTTAAAAAAGGTTTTACGTTCTAAGAAATTTGTTGTTAGTGATTTTTTAATCAAAATGGCTTATGAAAAAAAACTTAGTTTAAATGAATTTTTAGTTTTAATTTATTTAGAAAATAACTTTAGTGATAATTTTGAAATAGAGCTAATTAGTAGTAGTTTAGGAATTAGTGTTAATGATGCAATGGAGGCTTTTAATTCTTTGACTTTAAAAGGATTAGTCTCTCTAGATTCAGTTAAGGGTGCAGATCGTCGTTTTAATGAAGTAGTTAATTTAAATAATGTTTATGATTATGCTTTAGAAGAATTAGATAATGAGGCAAAAAAAGAACAAAAAGAAGATATTTTTAAAGTATTTGAAAGAGAATTAGGGCGTACTATTTCTTCTATGGAATTAGAATTGATTAATGGATGGTTAGTTAGTGGAACTTCAGAAGAAATGATTTTAGGAGCCTTAAGAGAAGCAGTTTATAATGGAGTTAGTAATTTTCGTTATATTGATAAAATTATTTATGAATGGGAAAAAAAAGGATTTAAAACAATGGAAGATGTTAATAATCACTTAAAAAATCGTTATCAAGGAAAAGATAAACCACAAATGAAAGCTAATTTGAAAAAGGAACAAGATATTTTGGATTATGATTGGTTGGATGAACAATGATAAGTAATTTTAATGAAAGATTAGATAAGATGTTTCCTGATGCAAGATGTGAATTAAATTATTATCGTGATTATGAATTATTAATTGCGACAGTTTTATCAGCGCAGTGTACGGATAGACGTGTTAATGAAGTGACGAGTGTTTTATTTAGTCAATATGATATTTATGGTTTAGCAGAAGCCAAAAGAGCTGATATTGAAAAGATAATTAGAAGCTGTGGTTCTTATACTAAGAAAAGTAAATATATTATTGAAATAGCTAAAAGTTTGGTTGAGAATTATAATGGTGTTGTTCCTAATGATCGAGAATATCTAGAGTCTTTACCGGGAGTTGGACGTAAGACTTGTAATGTTGTTTTAGCTAATTTGTTTGATGTACCAACAATAGCTGTTGATACACATGTTTTAAGAGTTAGTAAGAGGCTAAAAATAGCTAAAAAGATGGATAATGTATTGACGGTTGAAAAGAAGCTTCAAAAGGCTGTTCCAATGCCTTTATGGAGTAGAACACATCACCAATTAGTTTTATTTGGTCGTTATATTTGTAAAGCCGTCAAGCCCGATTGTGCTAAGTGTTTATTTTATGATGATTGTAGTTGTAAAGATAAAAGGGAAGTAAAAAAAGATTGTTAGTGGCTTAACAATCTTTTTTTGTATCATGAAAAAACCTCATTTATCGAGGTTTTTTAATTACAAACTTTAACGTCATAGCTGTTATTTTAATTCTTGGTTGCTTGACCCCCTGCGGTTCCGTTAAAGCATAAATATTATTGTAAGTTATCTAGTTCTCCATCATTATTATTATTATCAGTTGAACTATTATTATTATTATTATTATTATTATTATTATTATTATTATTATTATTATT
>UWSL01000019.1 GCA_900552975.1 uncultured Mycoplasmatota bacterium
TAATTTTTCTTCTATATTTTCATATCCTCTTAAAATATGGTTTATTTCAGAAATTTTAGTTTGACCAGTAGCAATCAAGCCAGCGACAACCATTGCAGCTCCTGCACGTAAGTCAGTTGCTACAACTTCTTGACCATGTAATGGTGTTCTACCTGTAAAAATAGCAGTTTGGCCATTCAATTTAACGTTGGCTCCCATTTTTTGTAAATATTTAATATGTCCCATTCGATTTTCATAGATTGTTTCTTCAAAAATAGACATTCCATCAGCTTGAGTAAGTAAAACACTCATTGGTTGACCTAAATCAGTTACAAATCCTGGGTATACGAGCGTTTTAACATTTATTGGATTATATTTAGGGGCTTTGTTTATTATTAAATCATTTTCTGATACTTCAATAGTTGCTCCAGCTTCTTTTAATTTTGATAATAAAGCTTCAATATGTTCTTCAATTATTCCACTTATTTTTAGATTATTTCCAAGCAAAGCTCCAATGATAGCATATGTACCTGCTTCAATTCGATCCGGAATAACATCTATAACACAAGAAGAAAGTTTATTAACTCCTTCAATTTTAATTTCACTAGTACCAGCACCACTTATTTTAGCTCCCATATTATTAAGTAAAACAGCGACATTTACTATTTCTGGTTCTTTAGCAGCATTAGAAATGTAAGTTGTCCCTTCAGCTTTTGTAGCAGCTAACATTATATTTATAGTTGCTCCAACAGAAGCAAAGTCCAAATATATTCTGGCACCAGTTAATTTGTCTGCACTTAATGTATATTTACTACCATCTATTGTAACTTTTGCACCTAACTTTTCAAATCCTTTAATATGAAAGTCAATAGGTCTAGAACCAATATTACAACCTCCAGGGAAGTAAATTTCAGCATATTTATATTTACCTAGTAAAGCCCCCATAAAATAATATGAAGCTCTTAATTTATTTGATAATTCTTCTGGAATAGTGCAGTTTTTAATATTTCGACAGTCTATTTTTAAAGTCTCATTTTTGTATTCTACTTTACCATTTAATTTTTCAACTATTTCAATTAGTGAGTTAGTATCAGATATATTTGGAGCATTATAGATTATTATTTCTTCGTCCGATAAAATAGCTGCTGGTATTAAAGCTACTATACTATTTTTAGCGCCACTTATTTTTATTTCGCCACTTAATTCTTTATTTCCGTTTATTAGAATTTTTTTCATCTCATCACTCTCATTTAATAAGTTTTATTCATAATTTTACTATATAATTATAATTAAACTTTGTCAATTTTTAAAATGATGCTTTACACTATGGTAATACTTTATCTAAGACCTCTTGTATATATAATTTATATTCATTGTCTTCCATATTATTACTTTCTGATTCTAATAAACAAAGTGGTGGATATAGAACACACCACCAATTATTACCCTTTGATTCTCCTAAAGATATTACCAGTGATTCATATTCACCACTATTATAATTTACACCTTTATATTCTTTAGCAGGAAAATAATTTTTTCCATATGAGATGTTGTAATTTATATTATATTTTTTTAGTATATCATCTATATTTTGTTGATTATCAGCTATTATTTTTCTAGTATCATTGATAGATGTTGATGTGGTTATTTTTGAAAATAATTCTTTTTCTAAATCTTTTTTTATTAACATTTTCATTGCTTGATCTGCTTCTTCATTACTATTAGCAATGATTCTAAATCTAATTGATTCATCTGGAATAAGAAACTTTTGTTTAGAAGAAATACTTAAAAATAAAACAAAGCAAAACATTATTATTATAATTTTTTTCATTTTATCACCTAAATATTTTTAGGGAAAAAAAGTAATATTTTATTCATTAATTATAAAAATAAATCGATCAAAATGTTGTAAATCTTTTTCTAAAACTATTTTTGATGTTGGATAAAAATTTTTAGCAAATTCAATTAAAGTTTTTCCTTGAGTTGCACCAATTTCAAAAGCAATTATAAATTGATCTTTTAAGTATTCTTTAGCTGATGTTAGGATTTTTTTATAAAAATATAATCCATCATCTGGGGCGTATAAAGCCAAATGAGGCTCATTGTTTTTTACAATATCCATTATTTCTTCGCTGTAACTTATATATGGAGGATTACTTATTATACAATCATACTTATTATTTATTGCAGCAAATATGTCACTTTCAATAAAATTTATTGAAACATTGTTGTTTAAAGCATTTTCTGTAGCTACTTCGAGAGCTGCATTTGATATATCACAAGCATCAACAATTGAATTTGGGTGAAGTTTTTTTAAAGTTATTGGAATGCATCCACTTCCTGTTCCAATATCTAAAATTCTTATTTCTTTATTTAAAAATATTTTTTTTATTAATTCATTTGTTTTTTCTACTAATTCTTCTGTTTCACGACGAGGAATCAAAACATTGCGATTGACTTTTATTATATTTCCATAGAAATTTGTGTCACCAACAATGTATTGTACTGGTTCGCCTTCTCTTAGTCTTAAGATAGCATGATTTAAGTCTTTTTCTTTAGGAAGATACTTCTTTAAATATTCAATTTCATATTCATAATTATTCATTTTTTACTTCTAAAAAACAATATCATATCCTTGATATTGTTTTTATTCTCCTTTTAGTTTTCTACGTAAATCTTCAGTTATTAATGCTTCAATGATATCATCTAAAGCTCCATCCATAACACGATCAAGAGTATTAGTAGTATAGCCTATGCGATGATCTGTTACTCTGTTTTGAGGATAGTTATAAGTTCTTATTTTTTCTGCTCTATCACCAGTTCCAATTTTACTTCTTCTTTCACTACCAACTTCGGCATCTTGTCTTTCTTGCTCTGCTTGATAAAGACGAGCTTTTAAGACTTCCATTGCTTGAGCTTTATTCTGTAATTGACTTCGTTCATTCTGACATGTTACGACTGTATTAGTAGGTAAATGAGTTATTCTAACTGCTGATGGTGTTGTATTAACTCCTTGACCACCATGACCACTTGCACAGAAAGTATCTATACGTAAATCGTTAGGGTTTATCTCTATGTCAACATCTTCTACTTCTGGCATTATCAGAACAGTTGCTGTTGATGTTTGAATACGACCATTTGACTCTGTTACAGGAACGCGTTGAACACGATGTGAACCAGATTCATATTTTAATTTAGAATAAACGTTTTCGCCTTTTATTTTTACTTCTATTTGCGAATAACCACCAGCTGTTCCAGCTTCTGAATTAATTACTTCTATCTTCCATCCTACTTTGTCAGCATAACGTGAATACATTCTAAACAAATCGCCTGCAAAGATATTAGCTTCATCACCACCGGCTGCTCCTCTAATTTCCATAATAATGTCTTTGTCATCATTTTCATCTTTTGGAATTAATAATATTTCTAATTCATGAGTTAATTTTTCTTTTTTTTGAGTTGATTCTTCTAATTCTAAACGAGCCATCTCACCTAATTCAGGATCATTTATTAATTCCTTAGCTTCGTCAATATTTTTAGAAACATTTAAATATTCAATATATTTATTATATGTTTCTTCTAGCTTTTTTTGTTCTTTTGATAATTTCATTAAGGTATTATAATCAGAAAGCACTTCTTCAGAAGATAATTGCACTGTTAATTCTTCATATCTTTTTTTTATCGCTTCTAATCTATCTATCACCTAGACCACGCCTTTCGTTTTTTTATTATATCATATATGTTAAATAATTACGTAAAAAAACAAATGGTTTATGATAGACCATTTGCTTCTTCATCCTCGTCGATTATTACTAAATCTTTTAAATCATCATCTGTGTCTGAATCATCAGCTTCAGTATCATCATAGAAAATATCTTCTTCTTTTTCCTCTTCTTCAATATCATCTTCAACAACATCGTCATCATCGTCATCATTATCGATGATGACTTTGGTTGAATGTTTGGTTTTTAAATCCCAATAACCATTTTCTATCATTATAAATCTATGATCAGTACTTAACACTTCGAAGAAAGCAGGAAGTTTTTCCATAAATTCTTCATCCGTTAAGTTTAATAAATTACATACTTCTTTAAATAATTCGTTAATTTTCATTTTGCGTCCTGATTCTGTTAAAACCATCAACGCAATATCATCATATGACATAGCTTCTAATTCTTCTATTGACATATCTTTTAATTTCATATAATTAACCTCCAAATAATTCACTAGACACCATTATACATATTTTTTTTAATATGACAATACTAAAATGTATTATTTTATAATATTTTTTTACATTCTGTCTGGAACATCTATTCCTAGTATATTCAATAGTTTTAAATTATTTTCATAAACTATTCTACTTAAGCATAACCAAGACTCTTTTACTTCTGCATTTTCCTCTGTTAAAATGCGGTTTTGAGAATAAAAATTATTAAATAAATTAGTTATTTTATATAAATGTTCAGCTATTTCATTTAAAGATTTTGTTTTATATGATTTCATTAAAACATTATTAATGTTTAAAAGTCCTATCATTATTGCTCGATCATATTCATTAGCAATAGTCGTTATTTTTTTAAATTCCACACCAGATTCTGTGGCTTTTTTTAATAATGATTTCATTCTTATTGTGGAATATAGTAAGTATGGTCCTGTTTTACCTTGCAAGTCGCTAAATTTTACTGGATCAAATACATAATTCGTTAAACGATATGGAATTAAGTCAGCGTATTTAACGGCTGCAAGAGATACTTGTTCTGCCACTTTTTTTCGTTCTTCGCCGGTTATATTAGGTAAGATTTTCTTTTCACATTCTTCCTCAGCTAAAGTTAGTAAAGATTCTAGAGTCATAACTCCACCATCTCTTGTTTTAAATGGTTTACCATCTTTTCCATTCATAGTTCCAAAAGGAATAAATTCTAACTTAGTTTCTGGTTTTACAATTTCCGAAACACGAGCAGCTCTAAATGTTTGTTCAAAATGTAATGCTTGTCTTGAATCTGTTAAATACCATATTTCATCTGGATTGTGTAATTTCATTCTTTCCCAAATACATGCTAAGTCTGTAGTTTCATACGATGTACTATTATTTGATTTTACTAATAATAAAGGAGGTATTTCATGATCATCATCAGCTTTTTGAACCTCGATAATTCTAGCTCCTTGGCTTTCTTTTATTAGATTTTTTTCTTCAAGGTACTCAATTAATTCAGGAACATATCGATTACCATCACTTTCACCTTCCCAAATTTCAAAAGTAGTATTTAATTTATCATATATTCTTTTTATATCTGTTTTAGAAACTTTCATAATTTGATTCCACAAGGCAGTTAATCCTTTATCACCATTCTGAAATTGAGCAGTTATTTCACGTGCTTCTTCCATATATATTTCATCATTCTTTGCTTTTTCAGAAGCTATTGGGTATATTTCCATTAAATCGGCATTAGTAACAGGTGATTTTTCGGGATATTCACCTGTAAAAGTCGAATCAAAATAAGGTAATGATGGTTGACGTTTTTTTATTTCAAGCATAACTAAACCAATTGGTCTTCCCCAATCTCCCAAATGAGCATCAGCCATAACATTGCAACCTAAGGATTTACATAATCTTTTTAAAGCTTCTCCTATATTAGCACTTCTTAAATGACCAACATGTAGAGCTTTAGCCACATTTGCTCCTCCATAATCAAAAAATATTTTTTTTGGTTCTATCCCTGTATAATTTATTTCAATATTTTGAAGCAATTCATTCATATGTTTAACTAGTTGCTCATCACTAAATGTTATGTTAATGAAACCAGGCCCAGCCATGTTAACATCTTTATAAAGATCGTCTTTTTTTAATAAAATCAATAATTCTTCAGCTATCTCACGTGGATTTTTATGATATTTTTTAGCTAAAGACATTATTCCATTGTATTGGTAGTCCCCAAATTCAGGACGTGATGAAATATTTAAAGTTACTTCTTCAACATCATAACCACAATCATGTAATTTTTTTTGAAGATATTGTTCTTGTTCTTTTATAAATATACCCATTTTAATCACTCAATTCTATTACCATTTTAGTGCTTTTATCATCTGATTCTGTTTTATACGATAATACCATTATGTTATCTTTTTGACTAAAAGATACTTGTTCTATTGGTATATCAAATTCCTTATTATGTTCTTTTAACAAAATCGTACATGTTTTAGTTTGCAAATTTATATTAAATTTAAATTCATTATTCTCACGAAGAAAAATATGTTTATTCAAAATCATCTTACAATCATTTAACAAAAATGAAATATTGCTATTTTGATACATACAATTAATATTTTTATATTCTTGATCAAGAAGATTATTTTTATACAATTTTAAATTCATTTTAGTTACCATATTTCTTCTCCTTTGGGTAGAATTATATCATAATATTAATACATTTGCACTTATATTTTCTGGTTTTTAAATCATAATAATAACGGGTGTTAGAATGAAAAAAGCAAAAAAGATAATGAAGTTTTTTATAACTAGTATCATTTTATTTACAATTATTATTGGTGCTTTATATGGATATGCTTATTTTAGTCCTAAATTGGATATAGTAAATACTAATCAGCTTTATATTTATGATGATAATAGTAATTTAATATATCAAGGATCTGGTAATAATGAATGGGTTTCTTTAAATGAAATAGCTGATGATTTAGTTAATGCTGTAATAAGTACAGAAGATAAAAATTTCTACCATCATAACGGTTTTGATTACTTTAGAATTGCTAAAGCAATGCTTACTAATGTAAAAAGTGGAAAAATAACACAAGGTGCTTCTACAATTAGCCAGCAATATATCAAAAATATGTATTTAGAATTTGACAAAACTTGGAAAAGAAAATTTGAAGAGGCTCTTTTGACCTTAAAATTAGAAGTTCATTATAGTAAAGATGAAATATTAGAAGGATATTTAAACACAATAAACTTTGGACAAGGTAATTATGGGATTGAAAATGCAAGTGAATATTATTTCAATAAAAAAGCCAGCAATTTAACTTTAGAAGAAGCAATCATCTTAGCTGGTATACCTAAAAGTCCTAATTATTATAATCCTGTTTCTAACTATGAAGCATCTATTAAAAGGGCGAAAATTATAGCTAAAGCAATGTTAAAAAATAAATATATTTCAGAAGAAACTTATAATAATCTTTTTCGAAAAAGTATTAAAATATATGGACAAAAAAATGAAAATGACTTAAAAATGATTATGTACTATCAAGATGCGGTTTATAATGAGCTAGAGTCTATTGAAACGATTCCTAAATCATTAATTGAATCAGGAGGATTAAAAATATATACTTCTCTAAATGTAGAAGCTCAACGAAAAATGGAGGAAAATATTCAAAAATATATGGCAGATAGCGGCGAATTACAAGTGGCTAGTTTAATTATCAATCCTAAAACAGGTGGTATTATGGCATTAACTGGCGGAACTGATTATGCCAAAAGTCAATTTAATCGTGCTATAAGTGCTAAAAGACAGGTTGGTTCTTCAATTAAACCTCTCTTATATTATAGTGCTTTAGAAAACGGTATGGTTTCTTCTTCGACTTTTTTAAGTGAACCGACAACATTTGTTTTCTCTTCTAACAAAACGTATGCTCCTGCTAATTATAATAACAAGTATGGAAACAAAAATATAACAATGGCGGCGGCCATTGCCTATTCTGATAATATATATGCTGTTAAAACACATTTATTTTTAGGTGAAGAAACTCTAGTTAATACTGCTAAAAGGATGGGAATAAAACAACAATTAAAAGCAATTCCTTCTCTTGCTTTAGGAACTTGTGAACTTAGTATGCTCGATTTTGCGCGTGCGTATTCTACTTTAGCAAGTGGTGGATACAAAAATGAATTAACTTTTATAAATAAAGTTGAAGATTTGAACGGTAATATTCTTTATGAAAAAAAAGAAAAAAAGGATTTAGTATTAAATGAATCTTATACATACATTTTAAACGAGCTTATGACAGCGACATATAGTAATTCTTTTATTGAATATAATACACCTACTGTTATGAGTATCTCATCAAAAATAACTAAAAAATATGCCATCAAAACCGGTAGTTCTGGTACTGATTGTTGGATGGTTGGATATAACCCTGATGCTTTAATGATGGTATGGAATGGTTATGATGATTCAAAAGAGTTAAAAGTAAGTGATGGCGCGATTTCTAAAAATATTTGGGCAGATACGATGGAAAGTATTTTAAAAGAAAGTAATTGGTATGAAGCACCAAGTAACATAGTAGGCGTTCCTTTAGATCCAGTTACTGGAGATAAACCTAAAGATGATAAATATTTTATGTACTATTATGTTAGTGGTAGTGAATATAATAATCAAAATACAGAATTTGTTTATAAAGAAAAAACAGCTAATTAAAAAGACATTAGAAAATCTATCTAATGCCTTTATTTTTTTATTTGAATAGTTATTTGATAATTACTATCAAAATCTATTTCTTCTACATTTATATAAAATCCTTTATCTCCTAGATCCTCTATACAATTTCTAATAGCACTTATAGCTGTTTTTAAACTTAAATCTTCCTCTTGTTGAGGGGTATCTCTATTTTCTTCATTTTTTAAATTATCAACAGCATCCATAGGATTTATTTCTTCCTGTTTGTTTTCAATCAAACCTACTTCTCGAGATGAATCATAAACAGGGGTAAAGAAGCGATTATTAGGATTCAAATCAAAGTCGGTATTTAAATAATTGTTAGATGGTTGATTTACAGATGAATTTGAAGGAACATTATCATTGGCAAACGGATTAAAATTGTCATTTTCCTCTACTTCATTATTTTTATTAGTAATATCAATAAAATTACTAGGTGCATCTGGAGCATTAAAAACTTCAAATCCATTTGATGAGTTATTTTCTTTTATTGGAATTTCTCTTTGAATTTGATTTTGGTCTTCAAAACTATCAGAAAAATTAAAAAATTTATTAGAGTCTGAATGATTCTCAATAATACTGTTTTCTGGTATTAAAGTATCAGTTGATGCCGGCGTAATAATGTTTGATTCTGGAATTGATGTAGCCATTGTAAATGGATTCTCATTAGCTTGATTATCTTCTTTAATTTCTAAAGCTTCTTTTGGTTCGACTTCTGGAATAGTAAAACCTGAGGAATCACTAGCGGTGTCAGTTGAAGTGTCTTCATCTTCATTAAATTTTAAATCATCTGTATTTAAGATATCTTGTGAATTTTTATCCTCTCTTGGATTTTCAATTATCGGAAGTCCATCATTTAAATCGAGTGTTTCAAGTTCTTCATTTACTACTTGAGTTGGTTTCATCAAGTCATCTTCACTCATCTTTTTATTCAAATCTTTAAGATCAGTAGCTTGAGCTTTTATTTCATCAATATTTCTTTTAGCTTCAACTAACGGTACATCTCCGTTGTCTTCATCTTCTGTTAAATTTTGTTTAGCTTTCAATTTTTTTAATTCCAAATCCAATTGTCTCACTGTCATCCTCTCATTAATTATCCTATGAAGCCATTCTTTTTGAGCTTCTTTATCTGGTAATGATAGAAGTGTTCTAGCATGTCTTTCAGAAATTTTTTCTTCTAATAATGCTTGTTGTACTTCTTCATCCAAGTTTAATAATCTTAATTTATTTGCTATGGCAGGTTGAGACAATCCCATTCTCTTAGCAAGTTGTTCTTGTGTTAAGTAACCTTTATCGAGAAGATTTTTATACGAGCGAGCTTCTTCAATTGCTGTTAAATCTCTTCTTTGGACGTTTTCAACAATAGCAACTTCTGCTGCTTTATTGTCATCTATATTAGAAATTACTGCAGGAACTGTTGTAAGACCAGCCATTGTTGCGGCCTTATATCTTCGTTCCCCTGCTATTATTTCGTACTTATCTCCTAGTTTTCTTAAAACTAAAGGCTGAATTATTCCATGTTCTTTAATGGAATCTGATAACTCTTTTAAACCCTCTTCGTCAAATTGTAAACGTGGTTGAAATCTGTTTGGTATTATATCTTCTATATGTATTTGTAATACTCCCGATTCTAAGTTCATTATATCAGCCCCTTCACTTTCTTATTCTATTTTTTATCATATCTTATTTCACCTATTTTTTCAATGGATTTTTTAAAATTTTTTCATATCGACGAGGGTATTTAGTAGGTGTATTATTAATTTTTTTTATTTTTAAAATATTACGTGTTCCACCTTCGTATGGTAAGGTAAAATTCATAATTTTTTCAATTTCACCACCTAAAGTTTTTATAGCGTATGTTGCTTCTTTTATCTCGGTTTCATTTGATCCTTTTAAAGGAATGAAATATCCATTTACTTTAACAAAAGGTAAACTTAATTCGCTTAGTGTAGTTAAATTAGCAACTGCCCTAGCAGTTACTAAATCAAAAGAGTCCCTTTTTGTTTTGATAATGTCTTCTGCTCGTTCTTGAACAAATTGGATATTTTCTAACTTCAATTTTGAAGCCAAACTCTTTAAAAATGAGATTTTTTTATTATTTGAATCTAATAAAGTTACTTCAACAGCTGGAAAAAAGATTTTTATTACCATTCCAGGAAAACCAGCTCCACTTCCAATATCCAAAATATTATTTATTTTAGTTAAATCGACTACTTTTGTTATAGTCAAAGAATCATAAAAATGTTTTAAATAAATTTCTGCTGGTTCTTTTATGGCAGTTAAATTAGTTTTTTGATTTTCGGAGATTAGAAATTCACAATATATCTGCAAAGACTTTTTTTGTTGTTCAGTAATCTTTATTCCTAAATCATTGATTGCATCATAAAATTCTTTTTCATTCATTTTTACCATATTCCTTTTTTAAATAAATTGTCAAAATTGAAATATCAGCAGGGTTTACGCCACTAATTCTAATAGCTTGAGCTACTGTTTTAGGTCTTACCTCTTTTAATTTTTGACGTGCTTCTGAAGCAATGTTTTTAATTTTATCATAATCTATATCTTCTGGAATTTGTTTTTTTTCTAATTTCAACATTTTTTCGACTTCTTTATAAGTTTTTTGAATGTAACCCTCATACTTAAAGTTTATTTCGACTTGTTTCTTTATTTCTGTATCATATTTGATAGGAATTATTTTTTCTAAAAATTCCATAGTAATTTCGGGTCTTTTGATTAGCTGTTCTAATGATAAAGTAACTTGTGGTACAGGGATATTATTATCTTCAAATATCTGACGAGTTTCATCTGTTATTTTTACTTTTTCGATGCTCATAAATTTTTTTAATTCCAAGATATCATTTTTTTTCTTATGTAATTTACTTATTTGATCTTCATTTATCATACCTACATTGTAACCAATTTCACGAAGTCGTAAATCAGCATTATCACTTCTAAGTAATAAACGGAATTCTGCCCTACTTGTTAAAAGTCTGTATGGATCTTTAATGCCTTTTGTGACAAGATCATCTATTAAAACACCAATATATGCATCTGATCTTTTTAATATTAATGGATCCTTTTCTTCTAAATTTAAAGATGCATTAATTCCAGCTATTAATCCTTGGCAAGCAGCTTCTTCATAACCGCTTGTACCATTAATTTGACCAGCTGTATATAAGTTTTTGATAATTTTAGTTTCAAGAGTTGGGTTTAATTGCGTCGGATAAATTGCATCATACTCTATTGCGTAACCATACTTTAAAATTTTGGCATTTTCTAAACCAGGTAAAGAATGAACCATTTTTTCTTGAACTTCTGGCGGCATTGACGTAGAAAAACCTTGTAAATAAATGTCATCATAAAAACGACTTTCTGGTTCTAAAAACAATTGATGACGCTCTTTATCTGCAAATCTTACTACTTTATCTTCAATTGATGGACAATATCTTGGGCCAATTCCTTTGATATCATCTAGAGCTCCATACATACTAGATTTAGATAAATTTTCTTTAATTATTTGATGAGTTTTTTCATTGGTATATGTTAAATAACATGGTTCTTGTTCATCTAACTTATAACATGGTTCTAAATCAAAACTAAATGTATGATATTCATTGTCTCCAGGTTCTAATTTTGTTTTAGAAAAATCAATAGTTTTACGATCTATTCTTTGAGGTGTTCCTGTTTTTAGTCTGATTATTTTAAATCCATATTCTTTTAATTTATCACTTAAAAAGTTTGATGGCTCTTCTCCATGTGGTCCTTTTCTGGTTCTAGTATTTCCAACTAAAATATCTGATTTTAAATAAGTTCCTGTAGTTAATATTACAGCCTTCGCATGTATTTTCGTTCCATCTTCAAGAATGATTCCTTTTACTTTATTATTATCGATTATTAAATCTTCAACCATTCCCTCTTTAATAGTTAAATTTTCTAATGAATTTAAGGTTTTTATCATTTCTTTAGGATAGGCAATTTTATCACCTTGTGCTCTTAGGGCTTGAACTGCTGGACCTTTAGCACTATTTAACATTTTTATTTGTAAATGTGTTTTATCAGCAATTTTTCCCATTACACCTCCCAATGCATCAATTTCTCTTACAACAATTCCTTTAGCACTTCCTCCAATATGGGGATTACATGGCATATCGGCGATATTTTTTATATTTCCCGTAATTAATAATGTTTTATGACCTTTTTTAGCACAGGCATATGCCGCTTCGCATCCAGCATGGCCACCACCAACAACAATAATTTCCATCATACTTATCCACAACTCCTTTTATTTCCCAAGACAAAATCGACTAAACATTTCATCTAATAATTCTTCATCGTATGTAGTTCCGTTTATTTTTCCTAAATCTTGCCAAATATTTTGTATATCTATTTCTAATAAATCAATAGGAAGATTATTTTTAATACTTTCTTCAATATTTTTAATATTTTCTAAACATTTTTTTAATATAGACAAACTCCTAGCATTAGTTAAGTAGGTAGGATCTTTAGTTTCTAATTTTGATAAATTAAATAAATCTTTTATTTTGGCTTTCAAATCATCTAAACCGATATTTTCTTTAACACTTATTCTAACGATCCTATCATTATCAACAACCCCATTATCAAGCACTAATTTATTTCCCAAATCAATTTTATTAATAATTACTAAATATTCTTTATTTCCCAACTCTTTAATAATTTTTTTTGTATTATCATCTAGTTCTGTATTATTATTTAAAACTAGTAGAACAAGGTCTGATTGAGACATTAAATTTAAACTTTTTTCAACACCTATAGCTTCAATTTTATCAGAAGTTTCTCTAATTCCTGCAGTATCAATCATATTTAGAATAATACCATCAATAGAAATAGTTCCTTCAACGATATCTCTTGTTGTTCCAGCAATGTCTGTAACAATTGCTTTGTCTTCTTGCAATAATGCATTAAGTAAGCTACTTTTACCTACATTTGGTTGGCCTATGATACAAGTTTTTATACCATCTTTTATAATTTTACCATTTTTACTTTCTGAAATAATTTTAGTAATTTTAGACTTTAAATTGGTAATTTTAGGCAAAAGAATCTCATTGGTAATAATATCAACATCATCATATTCTGGATAATCAATATTAACGTTTATATTAGATATTACTTGAACCATATCATCACGTAAATTATTTATTAACTCAGACACTTTACCACTTAATTGATTAGAAGCCATAGTGTTTTGGATTTCGGTTTGAGCATTTATTTTATCCATAACAGCTTCTGCTTCTAATAAATCTATTCTTCCATTTAAAAAAGCACGTTTAGTAAACTCGCCTGGTTCTGCTAATCGACAGCCATTTTCTAATAGCAATTCCAAAACTTTATTTGTACAAGCTATTCCGCCATGAGTATTTATTTCCACTGTATTTTCTGTCGTGAAAGTTTTGGGAGAAAGCATTACACTAACTAATACTTCATCTATAATTTTTCCACACTTATCAACAATATATCCATAATTAATTGTATGTGTTTTTACTTTTAATAAATCTTTTCCTTTAAATATCTTATTTACTATATTAATAGAATCATCGCCACTAACCCTAATTATTGCTATTGCACCTACTCCTTGACTAGTAGCAATAGCACAAATTGTATCATTCATAATTATTTCCCTCTCGCGGGTATTATAGCACAAAATTATTTCCCGGGAAATAAAAAAAGAAGATTTTTTAATCTTCTTTAGTTTCTTTATACCTTATTACAATGTGTCTATTAGGCTCTTCACCTTCACTAACTGTAGAAATATTTTTAAAATCACTTAAAGCGTTATGAATTATTCTTCTTTCATAAGAGTTCATATCATCTAATATAACATCTATTTTTGTCTTAATTACTTCTCTAGCTGTTTTTTTGGCCATTCTTTCTAAATTAATATTTCTTTTTTCTTTATAATTTTCAACATCTAATAAGATGTATGGATATGTACCAATTATTTTATAAATTTGCTGCTTTAAAATATTTTGAATAGCTATTAAAGTTTGACCATTTTTTCCAATAAGAATATTATTTTTATCAGAATACATTTTTATATTTATTTGGTTTTCTCTAACATTACATTCTAATTTCAAATCAATCCCCATATTTGTTACTAATTCTTTTAAGTTATTTTTAATATACTCTGCAACATCTTTTATTTTCAATATTTTTAATGAAACAGTATCTGATTTGAATAGTTTTCCTTTTTTTATATCACTTTTATACAAAATATCATTTTCTGAAACATTTAATTCAGCTAATGCTTTTGCTTTTACTTCCTCTAAATTTTTTCCTTCATATTCTAATACTTCTAATTTCATTTTACTTCCTCTTTTCAATTATCTTTTTAATGATAATATTTTGAACTACGGCAAAGCCATTAGTTACAATCCAATATAAAGCTATAGCTGTAGGTAAACTTAAAGATGCTATTGAAATCATAAAAATCATAAAAATTGACATCATTTTCATTTGTTGGGCCATTTCTGATGTTTGTTCTTGTGATTTCATTGAATTTTTAAACGAAATGTAAGTAGTTAAAATAATTAATATAACTAAAATAACATATAAATAATTTTTATTTCCGATTCCAGTCGCTGGAGTCATTCCTAAATTCATACTTAAGAATGTTCCTTCAAATATTGCTGGTACTCTATTGATTGCTTCTAAAAAAGCAAAAAATAAAGGTAATTGTAAAAAAGTTAATAAACATCCTGAAACTGGGTTTAATGAATATTTTTTATAAACCATCATAGTTTCTTGGCTCTTTGCCATTAGTGATTCATTATCTGTTTGATTTTGATATTTTTTTTCAATTCGAGCTATTTCTGGTTGAGCTTTTTTCATATTCTCAGATTGTTTAACTGTTTTAATTTGAATTGGCAACATTATTATTCTTATTATAAGTCCTATTATCATTACAGAAAGACCCATATTCTTTATTAAGTAACCAAATTTTAAAATTATATATGCAAGCGGTTTAACAAACAAAGATTCCCACAAACTTTCATATTTTATTTTACTAGGCGTAAAACTTTTACATTTTGGTAAATCATCTATTTTTGTTGATAATTTATTATCATACTCCTTATATAGATTATACAAATCGTCTTCTTCCGGTTGACATAATATATTAGCTGTTAATGATTGCCCTGTTTTTTCGTAAGTAACAATATTTTTATTATCTTTTAATGTTTTTGTACATCCAACGCTTATCACTAATAACATTAGTATTATAATTATCTTTATTTTTTTCTTCACTATTTTTCCTTTGTCTCCTTTAATAAGGCTACTAACGATGTTTTCAACACTTGAAAAGATTCTTCGTCGCAGCTCTTTCTTATCATTATAATATAATCCAAATCTTTTTTAAACAAATTTCTGTTTTCGTCAATTATTGATCGAACTCTTCTTTTTAATTTATTTCTTCCAACAGCATTACTTGTTTTTTTACTGATAGCTATACCTATTTTGTTTTTAAAAACTGCTTTTTCCTTATTATATATAACAAAATATTTATTTTTTGAAAATTTTCCTTCTCGAATAATCGAATTAAAAACTTCCTTATCTTTAATTGTTTCACATCGCTTCATATATAACCTACCTTTTTATACAGAAAAAACCACTTTAAGTGGCTTATTTTACAACGATATTTTTACGTCCTTTTTTTCTTCTTGATTTAAGAATATTAGATTCTTTTCTAGCAAAGAAACCATGTTTTTTAGCTCTTTTTCTATTATTTGGTTGATAAGTTCTTTTCATAAAATACACCTCCACATCTAAATAAGCTTCCTTATTATAATATTAGTTCATAAAAAAAGTCAAGAAATATATTTTTTAATAAATTATCAACAGTTAAACTGTGGATATGTGGATAACTTTTTTGACTTGTTAATTATCAAAATGTGGATAGTGTTGATAATACGAAAAAAATCCAAATAAATCAAGAATTTTTTGTTGATAAAATAGTTGATAACGTGTGAATAATAAAAAAAGTGTTAATTATTTCTTTTATTTTTCCACAGGTTGAGTTAAAATAGTTTTACTGGTTGAAATCTGAAGGTGGGTGAAGGTCTTGAACAATGATGATATTTGGTTACAATTTCTTGATATTATAAAGAAAGACTTAAATCCAGTTTCTTTTGATACGTGGTTTAGAGAAACCAAGATTCATACTATAAACAATGAGAAAATAGTACTACAAGTACCAATGTCTTTACATAAAAAAATGCTTTTATCTAATTATTATGATTTAATATATGACTCATTTGCTAAAGTTACTGGAATTGAAAGGGAAATCGACTGTATTTTAGCTGAAGAAATAAAAGAAAATAACATTAAAGAAGAAATAAAGCAACAAAGTGTTGATAATTCCAAACTTATTCACAATGAATTTGATAATAATTTAAATAAATCTTTAAAATTTGATAATTTTGTAGTAGGGGATACAAATAAGTTTGCAAGAACTGCGGCTTTTGCAGTTGCTCAAAATCCAGGATTACAATACAATCCATTATTTATATATGGAAAAAGTGGATTAGGAAAAACACATCTAATGCATGCAATTGGGAATTATATAGTAGAAAATAATCCTGAATTAAAAGTTTTGTATACAACCAGCGATGATTTTAGAAAAGATTACACAGGAATTGCTAATTCATCTTCTAATTCCTTAGATTATGCAAATGAATTTAAAGAAAAATATCGTAATATAGACGTTTTAATAATCGATGATATCCAATACTTAGTCGGAGCTGAAAAAACTCAAGAGGAATTTTTCCATACTTTTAATGAGTTACATGGAAAAAATAAACAAATAATAATCAGTTCAGATCGTTCGCCAGAAGATTTGAAATTATTAGAAGAACGTCTTAGAAGCAGGTTTGCTTGGGGATTGCCTGTTGATATTTATCCTCCTGATTTTGATTTAAGATGTCGTATTATTAAAGATAAAATAAAATATTTAACATTAGCAGATAAAATGACTGATGAAGCAATTGAGTTTATCGCAAATAATTGTGATACAGATGTTAGAAGTCTAGAAGGAGCAATAAATAGGTTAGTTGCATATACAGCTATGTGTGTTCCAGAAAAAATAGATTTAGAATTTACTAATGAAGCTTTAAAAGACTTTATAACAAAAAATATATATATACTAAATGATATAGCAAATATTCAAAAAGCTGTTGCAGATTACTATAAATTAACGGTTGAAATGTTAAAAGGTAAAAAAAGAAGTGCCAATATTGCATATCCACGTATGGTTGCTATGTATTTATGTAGAATGCTTACAGACCAGTCATTTCCTAGGATTGGGCTTGAATTTGGAGGAAGAGATCACTCTACAGTAATTCATGCTTGCGATAAAATTGAAGAAGAATTAAAAAATAATCAAGAATTAAAAGATGCTGTTAATGAAATTAAAGCAAAATTGTAATACTGTGAATTACCTGTTATTAAATATAGAGTTATACACATACCAAATATAAATAAAAACACTTAAAACAACCAAAAAAATCGAGTTATCAACATTATCCACAGTGTAATAATAATAAATTATATAAATAAATAAGAAAGAA
>UWSL01000020.1 GCA_900552975.1 uncultured Mycoplasmatota bacterium
CACTACAAGAGCCTTTATAAAATGGTGTAAGTGAATCAATTTCAATATCTTCTGTATCGAAAATATTATCTTTTTTTGCTTGGATAACCATTTCTTTTAAAGTCATAATAGCCTCTCTTTTGTCTTCAAATACATTTAACTCTACTCCGTGTTCTCCATCAGAACTCCAGTCTTCAACAATTACATATACTTTACCTTTCATAGCCATTTACCTTTGATTCTTTCTCTTTATCAATTAAAGTATAAGTAAATTCATCTATGCTTAATCTAATATCTTCACCAATACCAAAATCATTATCTAACCAATCATCATATAATTCATCTAACGGATGTTCTAATTTATTTATCACTTTTATCTGTTCATCATTAAAATAATCACTTGCTGAATCAAAATAATAAGTCATCTCTTGTTTTATCGCTGTTTCATAAGATTTTTCAATTATCTCTTGAATTGATAATTGTTTTAGTTTATCTTCGTATTCTAAATACTCTTTTGCTAATTTATCATATAATTCTTCTCTCATAACTTTTCTCCATAATAATAAGTTAAGAGGATAGAAATTATCTACCCTCTACTTCTTTGTTTTCTTTTGAACTTTGTTCTCTTGATGACAAAAATGTTACTTTTTCTGCAATTACATTTAATTTAGTAATGTTTTTACCATCTTTTTCATAAGTGTCAGTTTGTAATCTTCCTTTAATACCAACTAAATCACCTTTTTTACAATAATCGCAAACATTGCTAGCAATACTTTCCCATACTGAAGTATTTATAAAATCAGTTTCATATACACCATCAGCATTTTTAAAACTTCTTGGAACTGCTAAAGTAATATTAGCTACTTGTTTTCCTGATTCTAAAGTTTTAAGTTCTGGATCATTTGCTATTCTTCCAACAATTAATAGTTGATTCATCATAATATCTTTCTCCTTTCCTTCTATTTAAGTTTTTTAATGAGAACTTTAACTCAATAAAAAAAGAACTTGTTACAGTCCTTTAGATATATTAATCAATACTTTTTAAATTTAAATGTCGCGTATCAGTAATTTTTAAGTGATACTTTTCACGCAAAATATTTTCTAATTTATTAATATTTACATCTTCATTTTCAATATAAGATAATAACTCTAAACCAGTTGTAATATTTTGTTCTAAACTATCTGTTAGCATTAAAAATGGACATTTATTACAACTATAAAGAAAATAAGCAATGTATTCATTTAAAAAATTATCAATAAAATATTCTCTTACATTAGCATCAATTTTTTTGAATTCTGCTACCTGTTCTTCTGTTAATTCTTCTTCAACCATTTTTTCCTCCTATTATATAAAATTATACTATTTTTAAGGTATAAATTAAATTATGCGATTAACACTATATCTCTTTTAAAGAAAATGGTTCTTCTATTAATACTAAATTATACTTTTCTTTTAGTATTTGCTTTACTTTAACTAAATCAACATCTTTAGCATTAAGATTGGTAAAAGATTCAATTGCACTATTAATATAATTTTTTATAGGTGTATTACCTAATGATGAAAAATTATATTTATGTAATTCATAGAAAAAATAAGCAACATACTCATTTAAAATATTATTTTTAATATAATTATCCAATTCATTAAAAAATAATTCAATATTTCTTTCTTCTGCTTCGGTAATATCTGTATCAACCATATCACTAACTCACCTCGTTAATAATATGATACACGATATTCCAATATTTTTAAAACTATGCGATTTCTGCAATTACTACAATTTGTTTATTTGTATTATGTCTACAAGTTATTAAAGTAATGGTAGATTTAGTTGTTTCTTTTCTTATTGGTGCTATCCCAGTTTTTTCTATATCATAAATATTGGTAATTTTATATGAATAAGTTTTATTGTTATAATCTAAATAAATTTCATCATTTAAAGATAATTTATCAACATTTCTAAAATATGAAACGCCTGCTGTACCAGAGTGAGCAACTAAAATAACATTCCCACCATCTTGATCTGGTACATCAGATTCTTTATGAATCATAATATTGTATTTTATATTATTATATTTAGAATCTTTATCAACTAAACCTCTTTTAAGATTAATTTTAGGTATTCTTAATACTGCAATATAATTAATAGATGTTTCTTTCTTTTCTTCTACTACTTCTTTTGTTGTTGTATTATCAGTAATTTTTTCTTGTTGTTCTTCAATATAAAAATTATCTAGTGCAATATCCTCATCAGTTTTAGTTTTAAATCCAGTATAGATTGTTAAAAAAATTAATGATAAACCTGATATAAGAAATAAAGAGCCTAGAACTACTAGACTCTTGCTACTCTTATTTTCTTTTCTTTTTAGCATAGATAATCACTCCAATACCTGCAACACATAACATAATTGAACCAATTTCTTTTATATGTAAATCATTTAATTCAGTATTAGGTACTTCAATTATTTTTTCATCTTTCATAGTACATTTAACTATTTCTCCATCTTCTTTAATCTCGAAATACATCTTTTCTGTATTAAGATTGTAACCCTCTGGAGCATTCTTTTCTAAGATGTAATATTTACCATACTCTAATTCTTTAATAACAATTTTTCCTTCTTCGTTGGTAGTACCAGTATAGATTAGTTCATCTTTATCATTGTAGATTTCTATTGTAGTATTAGGTAAAGTAACTGATTCATTAAAATCCGTTTTTGTAAATTCAAGTGTTCCTGTTATTTTCTCATCTTTCATTGTAGACTTAATAATCTCTTCACCTTTAACTTCAAAGTACATTTTTTCATCGTTAACTAAATAGCCTTCTGGAGCTTCTTTTTCAACGATATAGTATTTACCTACAGGTAATCTATCAATAACAATTTTACCATCATTATCTGTTTTACCAGAATAAACAAGTTTATCATCTATAGTATAAATTTCCATTTTAGTATTAGGTAATGTTTTATCTGTTGAATAATCTGTTTTAGTAAATTCATATTTAGTAGTTTTTAACTTATTTTCGATTGTTGTTTCATAAGTAATTACAGGAGTATATTGGTCTTTATATTTTAATTCAAAACAATCTTCGCTAGTATTTAAAACATAACCTTCTTTTGTACTAATTTCTTTAATACAATAGTTACCTAAATCTAATTTTTCAAAAGTTAAATTACCATCTTTATCAGTAGAACCTTCTTTTACTAGTTTACCATCTTGATATAATCCAAATTGTATACCACTTAGATTTCTTTTAACATAAGTGTATCCCTCGCCTTCAACAAGTTCAGCAACTTCACCAACTTTATTGATTACTACTTTACCCTTAACAGGTGTATTACTAAACTTTGTATCAAAGATAATTCCATATTCAGAATCTTCTCTTAATTTAGAGTTTTCATCAATAGTAAATTCAATAGATTCTTTATTCCATAAATAGCCATCTATCTTTTGATCTATTTCTTCTAGTTTATAAGTACCTGTTTGTAAAGGATAAGCAGTAATAAATTCACCATTTTCATCTGTTTCAAACTCACATATTGTTTGTTTAGGATATGTTGTCGTTTGACATACTTGTTCGTTTGTCTTAGTATCAATTATTTTAAACTTAATTCCAGCTCTTTTAATTACTTCTTTAGTTACTGAATCTATTTTTACTACTCTTAATTTAGCAGTAATTTCAGCATTAGAAATTACCTTTTTAATAACTCCACCAACTTCTTTTACCTCAATAGTAAAATCTTTAATTTTTTCATGACCACTTGTAGTAGTTAATTGTTTAACTGTATAAGTTCCATAAGGTAAATTAAATTCAAAGTTGCCTTGTTCATCAGTAGTATATTCACCCACTAATTTATCATTTTTATCATATACTCCAAATTTAACATTAACTTCTGGTGTCATTATTTTTGTTTCATCACTTGCATATACCTTAGTTATTTCAAAATCTCTTCTAATAACTTGCTCATATACTTTAACAGTAGGATTCAAATTATCTTCGGTAATTTCAAAATAATATTTTGTACTATCAAGAGTATATCCAGTAGATGCTTTCTCTTCTAAAAGATAGTATCTACCTAAACTTGGTAAATAATCAGATTTATTAGTACCTTTTTCATTAGTTGTAACAGTACCTACTTTAGTGCCATCTTCTTTATAAATACCATATACAGCACCTCCTAAAGTTGCTTCACCTTGTGCTTCATTTGTTTTAGTTTCAACATCTTCTTTTTCTGGTGTAACTGTTCCACCATAAACCTTTAATGTTAATTTAGAATATACAGGATCGTATGCTCCAACTCTCATTACATTTTGTGAGTGATTAGAGAAATATACGATTGGTGGTATTTCATATTTTGTTGCTTTCTTTTCTAAAGTAATCGTACCTTCTCCAACATTATTTGCTGTTATACTTAATGTATTTCCACTTATAGAAGCACTTATATTATCTGATGTACCAGTTATTTTGAAATTACTTAATACATTATTGTTATCATTTAAAGTAATTGTACTTCCAACAGAAGTAGTTATATTACTTTCAAAACTCGGTTTAGTATAGTGATTAGCAACTAAATTTTCTATTTCTTGTACATAAGCATCATACTTATTTGTTTTAGAACCATTTAATGTAGAAGTAAAATAAATATTAGATTCTGGATTAGTAGTTCTCCATATCATAACTTGTGTTACTACATACCATATATTATTGCTATGATCATAACCATTCTCATTATATTGATAACCATAATAAGCAAGTAATGATATTCTTTCCCATTGATCTTTAGTAAATCCTAAAACCTTTTCGTAATCTTCTCTAATTACATCGTAATATGGAAGATTATTATCAATAGCAGTATAAGGTTGTAAACAATAAACAAACGCATTATCTGAACTTCTCCTTATAAATCTTCCTTGTTGATATTTAGTATAACCATTAGGTTTTACCTTTTTAATATATATGTTGCTAACATATTCACTTTCCCATATTGCTTGACCTTCATATTTTTCAGCTGATACTTCTTGAGTACCAAAACTAAAAATTGACAATAAAAAAAGTACGCTAGTTAAAGCATACTTAAATAATCTATTCTTTTTCATTTCTATCCTTCCTTTATTTCTAACATATCACCTAAATAATCTCCAGAATAACTATTGATATTATAACAAGTAAAACTAGTAATATTTTCTAACTTACTTCCTGCATCAATGCAAGCTTGATGAGTTGCTTCTTCTGTACCATAGGTATCAACTGAATAATCAATTCTTGCCCATCTCCACATTGGTTTATGATAATAGTCATATTCTGATATTTCTAATTCTTCCCATACCTTTTTACTTTCAACACTCTGTTTATTATCTTGAGTAGTTGTGGTGGTTTTCTCTTTCTTTTTCTGATTAGAAGACTGTGTATTTTTATTAGAATTACTATTAGTTTTCTTTTCTTCATTGGTATTTTGTTTTTCTTTAGGAGTTTCTTGTTCTTCTATTTTTTCTTCTTCATTTGAGTTATTATCTTTTGTTTCGTCTTGATCTACTTCTTGTGTTATTTCTTTAGAATCTATATCTAAAGATTTTTTATTATTATCTTCCACATTATCACTATTTTTATTACCTTGTATTTTTAATACTGCGAAAGATATGCTAAATAACACAATTAAAACTATTGAAATGATTATTAATTTTTTCTTCATAAGACATCACTCCTTAATTATAACTCAAAATCATCTTTAGATGGTATTGGTTTAGTATCATTTAACCAATCATACTCATCTGATTCATCATATAATGGTTTATCGGCATTTTCAAATTTTCTAAAATTAGAAGCTATTGAACTTTTTAGATAGCCAAACTTATTTGATATTTCATCACCATTTTCATCTCTAAAATTATTCTTTTTAACTTTAGAAACTACATAGTGGATAACTGAGTAGATATCAACATCAGAATATCCTCGTGATTGATAGTCCTTGAATAAACTATCATAAAAAGCAAGATTATATTCATCTTCTTTGATATATCCAGATTTTATTAAATCAATAACAAATGGATTTTTTAAACAATTTATAATTATAATTTTTGTTTTATCATTTATATCTTTATTATCTATTTTGTTATTAGTATTTTGTTTTTTAGTATTTATTTGTGTGGGGTTATCCACCTCTGGTTGTTCCAGTGCTGGTTCATCCAAGGGTGGATTATCCAGAGGTGGAAAATCCGTATCTGGATGAATGTCCCTATTTATAAGGCTTTCAGGTTTTTCATGAATAATATAATTGTATTCATAAAGACCTTTTTCCCCTCTAACTTTTTCAATAACTAAATAACCATTTTTCTTTAATTCATCTAAAGTAGATTTAATTGCATCTCTTGATTCTTTACATATTGCTACTAAACCATTAGTAGAATAATCCCAGTTTTCTGGTAGAGATAACATAAATGATAATAATCCTTTTGCTTTTAAACTAAGATTTTTATCTCTTAAATGATAATTACTCATAACAGTAAAATCTTTAGTTTTATCAATCTTAAAGTTAGCCATTTTATCCTCCTTCCTTATCTTTCATAAGATTTTGCTTTTTCTAAATGCTTAGAGTAATAATCTATAGCTTTAAATATAAAGTCTTCATAATTATCAACTCTAACACTCTTAGGAATCGCACTTCTTAATTTATCTTCACTAATCTTTATTTTAGATTTTTGATTAGGTTTTTCTTCACTCATCATATCCATTATTTTTTCATTTGTAAGTTTGCCATCTTGCGATAATTTCTTTAAAATAATAGTCTGAGCATGAGATGGTGTCGCATCAGAATAATCCATTGCTTCAAGTAACATCTCTTGTTCGGATTTAGTGAGGTATGATATTTCAACTGCTGGGTTAAAAGCAATTTCTTTATTATCAACTTTATCAAGAAGTTCAGGTATAAGTTCATTAAGTCTAATAAATCTATTAACTTGTCTTCCACTTTCTCCTGCTTCTTCACCAACTTTATCTCGACTATCTTGCTTTGGGACAAGTTGTCCTAAAGATTTTCCTTGGTGAGATAAAGCATCTAATTTCATCTTATATGCTTTTGCTTTTTCACTAGGTAAAATAGTTTCACGGTGCATATTTGAATCTACCATATAGATTGTTGCTTCATCATCAGTCATATCTCTTATAATGCAAGGTATAGTTTTAAGTCCTAATAATTCACTTGCATATTTTCTACGATGACCTGAAATAATTTCATAACGGTCATCTTTTTTTCTTACAATAATAGGTTCTAATACACCATTAACATTAATTGATTCTTTTAATTTACTTAAATCTTCATTGTTAATTACTTTAAATGGATGATTTTTAAAAGTATCTAAAAGACTTAATTCAAGTTTTTCTATTTTTTCTTTATTTTGTTCATCTCTTTCTTCTTGTGATGTAAAGAAATCATCTAACTTGAACATCGAATCTATTACATTCTTTCTCTCCATTTGAAATAACCTCCTTTGCTAAATTTAAGTACGCTGTTGCAACTTTAGATGTTTTATCATAAGAAAATATTGATTTTCCTTCAGCTGATGATTCGGCTGCTTTAATTGCTCTAGGTATTCTTGTATCATACACTTTAAATATCAATCCGTAACCTTCTTGTAAATCTAGTTTAATATTCTTTGCTAAATTAGTTCGCTCATCAACTAGAGTTTGCAAGATTCCACCAACCTCTAAATTAGGATTAGTATGAGTTCTAATTTGCTTTATGGTTCTTAATAATTGTTGCATTCCTTTAGTTGCAAGATAACCTGTTTCAACTGGAATTATTACTTTATCAGAACAAGATAGAGCATTAACTGTTAACATACCTAAACTTGGCATACAGTCTATTAAAATATAGTCATACTCATCTTTTACCTCTTTTAATACATTCTTCATTACATATTCTCTACTCATAACATTGAGTAAACTAACTTCCATTGAAGATAATTCAAGGTTTGATGGAATTACATCTACTCCTTCTTCTTGATGTAATAAAGCTTCTTTTGGCTTAACATCTATATCTTTAACTACTCTTTCCATTAGTGTAGCAATAGTAACAGGTATATCATCAGTATTATGCCATCCCATATAGGCTGTTAAATCGCCTTGAGGATCTGCATCAACTAATAATACTTTCTTGCCCATATTAGCAAGTGCTACACCTAAGCTAACTGTTGTCGTTGTTTTACCAACACCACCCTTTTGATTAGCAATCGAAATAATTTCACATTTTTTCATTTTCTCCTCCTTCTAGTTATTCTCCCTTAAACATTAAGGAGGATAACCTTTAATAATTTTTTTCATAATCTGCCTCCATTTTTTCATAAAAAAAACTAGCTATTTTCGTTAAAATAACTAGTTTATTTTCTAAGTAGTGTTTATCGCCCCTACCTATTTAAACATATAAAATTCACTAAATTTAAAGCAAAAACTATCAAAAATATCTATTTTTTAGTACCATTACAACTTAGCACTTTTTCCCTTATTTCACCTAGGTTTAAGCCACTTTTATTTCTTGTACTTCATCGCCATCCAAATGAAGCACTTTAGCTGGTAAATAAAAAAATTCACATCGATTGTTTTCGGTAAAAGGACTCTCTATAATAACTCTTTTTCCAAAATCATCATCAATTCCTGCGTCATACTTAACCAAATCATCAATAGGACTATTAGCAATCAACCTTACACTAACCCCTTTTAAAATAACCTCTCCATCATCAATCGATAAAATAACAAAAACAATATCATTATTATAGCTATTTCGCGTAACATAATCTCCTACATTAAATTTCATATAATCACCTAAAAAAAGATTATGTCTAAACCCAAAAAATATTACTAAAAAAAACAAATATTAAAATAAAATATTTGCCATTTCTACAAAACATTCAATTGGAATACTTTCTGCACGATCCTGCAATGTTAAATCATATTTATTTAAAACTAATGCTACTTTTTCAAGTTCATAATTGCTTAAATTATTTTTTATATTCTTTCTCTTCATTCTAAAAGCATCTTTTATTAATTTAAATAATTCTTTTTCATTTTTTACACTATACTTTTTATCCTTTTTTACAAATTTTATAACAGCACTATCCACATTTGGTACTGGATCAAAACATTTACGAGACACAACAAAGCTTTTCGTCACATGATAGTAATAACTTAATAAAGCTGTCATATATCCATAATCTTTAGTACCACATTTAGCTGAATATCTATTAGCCACTTCATTCTGAACCATAAAAGCCATACCTGAAACATCTAAATTTAAAGAGATTATTTTTTCAATAATTGGTGAAGTTATATAATAAGGCAAATTAGCTATAATATATAATTTGTCATACTCTATATTTCTTATATCATCCAAAACATCAGCTTCCATAAAATCTTTAAAAATTATTTTTGTTTTATCATCTTCATACTTTGTTAAATACTTTTCAACTCTTTTATCTATCTCATAACAAATTAATTTAGAATCATATAACTTTAAATACTTTGTTAAAGCGCCTTGGCCAGGTCCTATCTCTATTACTAAGTCATCACTAGTTACTTTAAAAATATCAATTATATTTATTAAAACTTTTTTATCTTTTAAAAAATTCTGACCCAAACTTTTTTTATGTACAAACTTTTCCATTAAATTACCAACCTCTTCTCATTACCTCATAAGTTATTGAACTACGTCCGACTTGTGTATATGCCAAACTTTCGCTCTCTACCAAAAGATCTAAGTTATTTCCACCTACTCCTCTATCTAAAACAATAGCATAAATTGGTGAACTAGACAATTTTCTTAAATTAAATTTAACAATACTACCACATGGTAAATTTTTTGATGAAGCAACAATTCTCACATTACCATAAACATTATCTTGATATGTTACTACACCATTTTGATAAACATTATAACTACTACAAGCTAAGCGACCACTACATAAAGGACAATCTGCTGAATATCCAGTTAAACTTCCTGTTAAAACACTAAGACTTGTACTATTATTAACCTTAGGTTGAGGTTGAACTACTACAACAGGCTTTTCTTCTTTATCCTTCATGGCAATAGCTGATAAGTCAACCAATTTATCTAAAGATAAATCATCAATTAACTCTTTTTGTGAAATGTTCACATTTGAATTTATATAGAATACAACTATTAAAACCAATAATACTTTTAATAGTTTCTTAATAATATGCATAAAATACACCTCAAAATTGAGATATATCCTAGCACTTTAAATTTTAAATGTCAAAGACCTGATGAACATTTTCATTGGTTATATTTGCCAAATTTTCCATAGAAACTCCTTTTAAAGAAGCTACAAACTCGGCTATTTCATTAATATGTGAAGAATCATTTCTTTCTCCTCTAAAAGGAACTGGTGTCAAATAAGGAGAATCAGTCTCTAAAACTAATTTTTCTACAGGAATTTCTTTTATGACATCTTTTAAGTTGCAATTTTTAAATGTTATAACACCATTAACACCCAATAAAAAGCCTAATTTCAAATAAATATTTGCTGTTTCTAAACTTCCACTAAAACTATGAATAACTCCTCTAACTTTATATTTCTTTAGCGTTTCTATTGTATCAAGAGTCGCATCACGACTGTGAATAATAACTGGTTTATTATATTTTTCAGCTAGTTTTAATTGTTCTTCAAAAAGAATTATTTGTGCTTCTTTATTTTCTTTTCCATAATGATAATCTAAACCAATTTCTCCAATCGCAACTATTTTTTCATCATTAAGATGTTTTTCAATAAAATCTATATCTTCTTTTTTATAATCTAAAACACTTTCTGGATGAATGCCTAAGGCTCCATACATAAAATCATAAGATGAAACTTTTTTTAATACTTCTATATTAGACTTAGCATCACAACCATTATTAATAATTTTACCAATATTATTATCTTTTATTTTTTTTAATACTTTTTCTATATCATCATAATATTCATCATAAATATGACAATGTGTATCTACAAACATAATATCACCTCTAAAATTATATCAATTTACTTATTTTTTGCAATATTTTATTTCCCGGGAAATAAAATAGATACAATTTCCCAAAAAAAAGACTATTTCCCGAGAAATAATCTATTTTTTATCTATTCTATCAAACAAATGAACAGGTTCTTTTAATTTTATACCACTTGTTAATAAACCAAACTCATTTGTTGAATCAAAACTATTCACTTCTGTATTCAATTGATCAAATATTTTTTCAGCCGTATCTGGTAAAAATGCACTCAACAATACTGCACAAATTCTAATACTTTCTAATAAATTATACAATACTGTTCCTAATCTAGCTTGCTTTGCTTCATCCTTAGCTAAAATCCATGGTGTTGTATCATCGATATACTTATTACATTTTCTTAATACCTCAAATATTTCTTGTAAAGCATCTCCGATTTTTAATTCATTCATTTTATTTGTAACTTTTTCATTTAATTGTAATACATTATCAATTAAATCAGAGTCAATTTCAGCAAATTCAGCATTTTCTGGAATTATTCCATCAAAATACTTGAAATCCATACTTACTGTTCTATTAACCAAATTACCTAATATATTAACTAAATCAGTATTAATTCGTTCAATTAATAAGTCCTTAGAGAATATTCCATCCGAAGCAAAAGGAATTTCATGTAAAAAATAATATCTTACTGCATCAACACCATATTCTTTAACCAAATCATCGGCATAAATGACATTTCCTTTTGACTTACTCATTTTACCATCAGCCATTATCAACCACGGATGACCAAATACTTGTTTAGGCAATGGTAGATTTAAACTCATTAAAAAGCATGGCCAATAAATCGTGTGAAATCTGATAATATCCTTACCAATTAAATGAAGATCAGCTGGCCATCTATAACCAAATTCTTCTGTAGAATTATCAAAATCAAATCCAATATTAGTTATATAATTTGTTAAAGCATCTAACCATACATAAACTACATGTTTCTGATCAAATGATACAGGAATTCCCCAAGTAAAAGAGGTTCTAGACACACATAAATCTTGTAAACCAGGTTTAATAAAATTATTTAACATTTCATTTTTGCGCGCTACTGGTTGAATAAAATCTGGATGTGATTCAATATATTCTTCTAATTGTTTCTGATATTTGCTTAGCTTAAAGAAATAAGCTTCCTCTTTCTTTTGCTGAACTTCACGACCACAATCTGGACACTTACCATCAATTAATTGACTTTCTGTCCAAAATGATTCACAAGGTGTACAATACAAACCTTTATATTCACCTTTGTATATATCACCTTTATCATACATATACTTAAATATATGTTGAACGACTTCTTCATGATGTTTATCTGTTGTTCTAACAAATCTATCATAGCTTGTATTCATAACATCCCATATTTTTCTAAGTTCTGTTGACTTTTCATCAACAAATTTTTGAGGTGTAATACCAGCTTCGCGAGCTTTTATTTCTATCTTTTCACCATGTTCATCAGTTCCTGTCTGAAAATAAACATCGTATCCTTCTAATCTTTTATATCTTGCTATAGCATCAGCTAAAACAATTTCATAAGTATTTCCAATATGTGGTTTACCTGAAGTATATGCGATTGCTGTACTTATATAATATTTTTTCTTTTTTTCCATTTATATTCCTCCTAATAATCTGATGTTCTTTCTATAAATTCACTATCTTCATCATCATCTGTTTTTAAATATTTAATAATCATACCTTGACACATGCCATCACCAGCTTTTACTACATAATCCTCACTACCTTCATTTTGGATTTTAATCCACATATGACCTTCATTATCAGGATTATTATAATAATCTGCATCAATTACTCCTATTTGATTACACAATCTGACATTCCATTTAAATCCCATACTACTACGAGCCATTAACAATAATACTTCATCATTTTCTATAATAGCTTTTACTCCAGTTGGAATTTTCTTTATTTCTCCCGGTTTTAAAGTGTAATCGTACAAAGCATAAAAATCATAAGCTGCCGCATGTTTCGTTTCTCTTTTTGGTAACTTATAATCTTTATACAAACTTTCATCATCTTTTATATCTTTTTTAAATTGATCAAAAGATATTTTTTCAAATTTTCTCGTAAGAACACCTCCTTAAATAAAAAAATTCATAATCTAAGGACGAGCTTAACCCGCGGTACCACCTTAGTTTATGAATTATCATACACTTATATTCTTAACGCGAATAACGTTTCAACTCCAGAGCCATGTTCTCTTTATTTCATAATAATTCTTTTCACCAACCAGAATCTCTCTTGATTATTACTTTAAAAATACTCTTTCCTTCAACATTGAATATAAAGATAATTTATCACATTTTATCTTTATATTCAAGAAATATTAAGTTCTATAGACATAATTTTAGCCATAATACTACACATTTCAAATGCATTATCTATTACATCCCCCATAACAATTACCGAGCCTATAATTCCTTCATTAGTTATAACTGGTTGCATATTATATATTCCTTTGCAAAATTCATTATCAAATTTAAAATTCTTAAACTCATTTCTTAATTTCATGCCATTTTCTAACATTTCTTTCAACGTCTTATCTAAAAAACTGCCATCAGCTACTACATTGGAATAAACAACTTTTTCTCTATCTAAAATCATTACTTTTAAATTAAATACTTCAACAAAACACCTTACTATTTCCAATATTTTATAATTATCAGTTAATGTTGAATATTTTTTTAAACAAATATCATTTTCATTGCATGTAATACTTAAAATATCCCCCGTATTTATATTCATTTTCTTTCTAATATCCATTGGGATAACGATTCGTCCTAAATTATCTATATTTTTAATAAAATTAATATTCTCCATAACTTTTCTCCCATCACTATTAGTATTACTAATAAAAGAAAAACTATGTAAAAGAATTAAAAAAAAGTAGCTAATAACATTGATTAACTACTACTTTTTGATTTCTTTCATTACTTCTTCCATTAATGGAACAACATAATATAAGAAATGTTCTTTTTGATTCAATAAAGTTAATGCTATAATTACTTGTTTATGCTCATATTTCAATCTAAAACGTGGATTTATATTATAAGCTTTTATAAAGAATTCATCACCTTTTATTTTATCTGATACTTCAATTGGTAATTCTATCTCTATTTCCCTATCACTCTGTCTTACAGTCTTTATTCCTAAAGTTAATGCTTGTTTTTCAAACCATTCTTCATACATATAGATTTCAATATTTTTACTTATCTTACCAAATCTATCTTCTAATTCATTTCTTATTTCTTGTAATTTATCATATCCATCTATTTCATTAATTTTCTTATGAATTTCTATTTTTATATCTTCATCACTAACATATTCATCACTTATATGGGTTTCAACTTCAATTAATGATTTATTTGATTTATCATCTTCTTCATCAATGACTTCTTCACCCTTTAAATGCTTAAGTTCTTCATCTATCATTTGCATATACAACTCAATTCCTACTGTATCAACAAACCCAGCCTGCTCCGAACCAAGCAAATCTCCAGCTCCTCTAATAGACAAATCACGCATAGCTATTCTATAACCACTACCCAATTCAGTAAATTCTTTTATTGCTTCTAGTCTTTTAACCGCAATATCATTAAGCATTTTTTCTTTATTGTACATTAAATACGCATATGCAATTCGATTACTACGTCCGACACGTCCTCTAATTTGATACAATTGCGATAAACCAAAATTATCAGCATCATATATTATCAAAGTATTAGCATTACTTATATCAATACCTGTCTCTATAATTGTTGTACATAATAATATATCATATTCATAATTAACAAAAGCTTCCATAACATCTTCTAATTCACGTTTAGACATTTGTCCATGGGCAATTGTTATTCTTGCTTCCGGTACTAAATTATGTAAGTAATTCATTTTACTTTCAATAGAAGCTACTTTATTATACAAAATAAATATTTGGCCTTTACGTGATAATTCTTTATATATAGCATCTTTAACTATCAAGTCATTTTCTTGAATAACATAAGTTTGTACTGGATATCTATTAGTAGGAGGTGTATCTATAATAGATAGATCTCTCAAACCTGATAAAGCCATTTTAAGTGTCCTAGGAATCGGTGTCGCTGATAAAGTCAAAACATTAACATCATTTTTATATTCCTTTATTTTTTCTTTATGCGTTACTCCAAACCTTTGCTCTTCATCTACGATTAAAAGGCCTAATTTAGCAAATTTAACATCATTAGATAATAATCTATGCGTTCCAAAAACCAAATCAATCGTCCCTTTTTCTAAACCTTCTAAAATACGTTTTGTTTCTTTTGAAGAAGTAAATCTATTTAATAAAGCAATTTCAATTGGATAATTTTTAAAGCGTTCTAACGCATTTTCGTATTGTTGCTTAGATAAAATAGTTGTTGGACATAAATAAAAGACTTGCTTATTATTTACTATTGTTTTAAACATAGCACGAAAAGCTACTTCTGTTTTACCAAATCCTACATCCCCACATAACAATCGATCCATTGGAACTTCACTATCTAAGTCATCTTTTATATCATTTATTGCTCGTAACTGATCTCTTGTTTCTGTATAAACAAATTCCGAAGCAAAAACATCTTCTTCTACATAATCCTTAAATGGAACGCTTTTAACACTACTACGAGCCGCATACAGCTTAATTAGCTCTTGGCTAATATCTTTTATCCTATTTCTTAATTCGCGCTTCTTTTTAGCCCAATTTGTACTATTAAGCTTATCTAATTTTGGAATTGATCCTTCCTTACCAGCATACTTAAAAATAGTAGTTATTTTTTCAACCGGAATATAAATCTTATCATTCCCTTGATAATTTATCTGAATATAATCCTTTTTTAAACCATTTTTCGTAAGAGTAATTACTCCTTGATAAATTCCTATTCCATGCTGTGAATGAACAACATAATCTCCTATATTAAGTTGTCCAAAATCTTTAATTTTTTTACCTATTTTATAAGAATTTTTATAATTAATAACACTATTCTTTACTTTTTCAATATCATTAGCAGCAATAACTACATATTTATCAAATACAAAACCATTATTAATTTTTTTATAAATTATATTTATATCACGTTCTATTATTTTATCATTCACAACAACATGATAACTATCTAAAAAAGGCTCTAAACTTCTTAACTGATTCTCATTATTAAGAAAGAATAATATAGTCTTACCGCCAACAATATTTTTATGACAATACTCTCCTAATAATTCAAAATTACTATTAAAATTTTCTATTTCTTGTGATTTATAATTTAATACTCTTCCATTATTTATCGTATCCAACGAATTAAAATACATAATATCATTTATATTTATATCTTCTAACATATACATAAAAGACTTATTACTATCGATATTTTGACTTATTTTATATTCATTAATATCACTAAGTATTTTTTCATATCCTAAATCTATTTGATCTTTATTAATCATTATAACTAATGGATTATTAGCATAATCTATTAAAGAACTAGTTTCTGCCCCTGTAATTTCCGTATATGGTTTAATTATTATTTCTTCAATTTCATTGATAGATAGTTGTGTTGATTCATCAAAATATCGTATCGAATCTACTTCATCACCAAAAAATTCAATTCTGATAGGATGTTCTTCATCTATTATAAATAAGTCTATTATGTAACCTCTAACCGCATACTCGCCTGTCATCGTTACAAGACTTTCTCTCACATATCCATACTTTTCTAAGATATCTAAAATTTCATCTCTTTTAATTGTTTTATTTTTATTAATTTTATAATTTAAATTTAAAGAATTATTTTTATCTGGCAAATATCTTAAAAATCCCATTAGGTTAGTAATAATTATAGATTTCTGATCTTTTTGTAAATTTTCTAAAGTTTCTAGTCTTTTTATTTTTAAATCTGGCGAAATAGCTACCGCTACACTTGTTAAAAAATCATCCATAGGAAACAAATTTATTTTACTTTCATAAGTACTTAATAAATCAAAATATGTATTAGCTTCAAAAAGTGTATTCGTTAGAATAACTATATTTTTATTAATTTTTTTAAATAATTCTAACACATAAAAAACATTCAACTCTTTAGTTAATCCA
>UWSL01000021.1 GCA_900552975.1 uncultured Mycoplasmatota bacterium
TATTTTCGGTACGAAATGAGTATGGATACAAGGCCGGACTGGGACCACTACTTTATGGAAATTGCCCGCGTGGTAAGCAAGCGCAGCACCTGTTTGCGCCGCAGTGTAGGCGCCGTAATTGTAAAAAACAGGCAGATTGTGGCTACCGGCTACAATGGCACGCCTTCGGGGCTTGAACACTGCGCCGTTACCGGCTGCCTGCGCGAGCAGCTTAAAGTTCCTTCCGGCAAAATGCACGAACTGTGCCGCGGCATCCATGCCGAGCAAAACGCCGTTGTACAGGCGGCTTTTCACGGCGTATCGGTAAACGGCGGCACGCTGTACTGCACGCACCAGCCCTGCGTGGTATGCACAAAAATACTCATCAACGCCGGTATTAAACGCATTGTTTACGCCAATCCCTATCCGGATAAGCTGGCGGAAGAGATGCTGAAAGCATCCAAAATGGAAATTACTATTCTGGACGGCGAAACAGAAAAATAAAATTAATGTTACTGAAGCAGAAGCACATATTCATGCAACATATAATAACACAATCGTAACAATTTGTGACCATAATGGTAATGCAATTAGTTGGTCATCTGCTGGAAGAATTGGTTATAAAGGTAGTAAAAAGAAAACTCCTTTTGCCGCAGGATCAGCTGCAGAAGCTGCAGGTAAAGTAGCTTACGATGCTGGTATTAGAAAAGTAGAAGTATTTGTAAAAGGTTTAGGAGCAGGACGTGAAAATGCTATCCGTTCTTTACAAACTGCTGGATTAGAAATTACATCAATTAATGACGTTACACCAGTTCCACACAATGGATGTCGTCCACCAAAACGTCCAAGAAATTAATTGAAAGAGGGGACTTAAGGATATGTTAAGATTTGAAAAACCAGAATATAAAATTACAGAATATGTTGAAAGTAATCATTATGGAAAGTTTGAATTAGAACCTCTTGAAAGAGGATTTGGTACAACTATCGGAAATGCTTTAAGAAGAGTTATGTTATCATCTTTACCTGGTTGTGCAATAACATCTGTAAAAATTGAAGGTGTTATGCATGAATTCCAAAAAATTGATGGTGTAGTTGAAGATGTAACAGCTATCGTTTTAGCACTAAAAAGTGTTGTATTAAAAAATCATTCTAATGAAGACAAAGTTATTAGATTATATGCTGATCAAGAAGGACCTGTTACAGCAGGAGATTTAGAAGTAGATGCTGATTTAGAAGTTGTAAATCCAGATTTAGTTATTGCTAACCTTGTAAAAGGTGGAAAACTAGAAATGGAAATGACAGTAAGTAATGGTAGAGGATATGTTGATTCAAAAACAAATCAAAAACTATTAGGTGAAACAAAAGCAGGTGTTATTGCTATTGATTCATTATATTCACCAGTTGAATTAGTTAGTTATGAAGTTGAAAGCGCACGTGTTGGACAAAATGAAAATTTTGATAAATTAATCATGAATGTTCATACAAATGGTTCAATTACTCCAGAAGAAGCAATGGCTTTATCTGCTAGAATCTTAATTGAACATTTCAATATTGTTACTGATTTAAATTCTATAAGTGATGTTTCTGGTTTAATGGCCGAAAAGAAAGTTGATACTATTACAAAAACTTTAGAAACACCTATTGAAGAAATAGAATTCTCTGTACGTGCATATAATTGTTTAAAAAGAGCTGGTATAAATACCGTTCAAGATTTAATTTCTAAGAAAGAAATAGAGGTTACAAAAATTCGTAATTTAGGTAAAAAGTCTTTAAAAGAAGTTATTGATAAAGTTAAAGAAATGGGACTTAAGTTCCGCGATTAAATATAATAAGGAGGTAAAACACTTATGGCAAATTATAGAAAATTAAATAGAGAAAAAAGTATAAGAAGAAGTATCCTAGCTGGATTAACAAAAGATGCAATTTTAAATGAATCAATTGTTACAACTGAAGCTCGTGCAAAAGAAGTAAGAAAATTTGTTGATAAAATGATAACTTATGGTAAAAGAGGAACTTTAGTTTCTAGAAGAAAAGCATTAGCTTTCTTAAATAATGATAAAGTAGTAGTTGACAAAATTTTTAACGACTTAGCAAAAAGATATGAAAATAGAAATGGTGGATACACTAGAATTCTTAAATTAAAAGAAAGAGTTGGAGATGACGCTCTAACTGTTAAATTAGAACTAGTTTAATAGTTCTTTTTTAATGCCTTTCTTCTTTTAATTTTTCAATCTCTTCACTCATAACTTTTAAAGTTTTTTCTATCATTGAAAAATAATCATCCAAACTTTCTTTGGAAGAGTTATTACTAAAATTTGAATTAGAATTTTGTTTGGGATAAAGGGGTGGATTATTCATATATGGAGATCCGCCACATTTTGCTTCTTTACTATTTATATTAATCGTATTTCCTTGAATTCTTTCCTCAACAACCTGTTGCCAAGCGGCACTATTTTCTAAAGTTTGACCGATTGTAATAAACCAGTTACCAATTGCATTCTGTTCATTAGCTGTAAAGTTGTCTATAAGAGCTAATCCGATAGCAAAAGCACTAATAGTGTAAAGCTTTGGATCTAAACTTGGTGGAAATCTTTTCATATACCACCTCGCATTTGTAATAAATATATGCAAAAAACCCATTTTTAAGTAATAACACTTTGTTGAAAATATAATAATTCTATGTTATTATTAAAATAAGTAGAATAAGAAGGTGGACTCATGGGCGATAAAATTAAAATATTAGAAGATATATCGACACTTGCTAAAATGTGTCGTTCGAAAAGTGATGGCGCTTCTCTAAAGATTGAAGAAGAAGAAATTAATAGCAAAATAGTAGATTTACAAAGCGAAATAGCAGATTTAAAAATGTCATCTGAAGAAGAAAATTATGATACAAGTGCTGAAATGGCCGATCGAAATATAGAAATAATTTCTAAAAAAATAATTCAAAATGTAAAAAACGAGTGTAAAGTAAGAAGTAGTGAATTATCTAAATTAAAAGTTCAAGAAGAGGATTTAAGTAACAATTTAAATAATCTTAAAAGAACTCGCAAGAGCTATGAAAAATATATCTCAAGTATGCAAGATAGAATATCTACGTCTACCGATAATGAAGTAATTAGTCGTTATAGTACACTTATATCAACAACTGAAGAAAAAATAAAAAGATTAGATGAAACTATTTTACAAAGTACAACAGAATATAATGAAGTTCAAAATAAAATAGAAAAACTTTCTAATGAAATAGCTAATTTTGAAAGAACTATTGCCCGTAAACAAGAACAGTTAAATGAGGCGCAAAAGAACTTAGAAAATAAAGAAGTTTATATTGATAAAACTAAAAAACAAAAGACTGACAAGAAAATTAAAGAATTAGAAGATAGAATTAATAAACATCAAATAAGACTAGAACAAATTCATGAAGACCCTAAGTATTTAGAAATAAAAATTCGTGATATTATTTCAGATAATGAAGACATTTTTAATGCTAGAAGCTACTTAATAAAATTAATTTCTAAAAGTGCAAAACAGCCATATATGAACATTAATGCTGATAATGCATTAGAAGAAGAATTGTTAAGAGCGACTCAAGCTCGAGATAGCTTCGCTAACGAAATCGATCAAAAAACTTATGATGTTATGGATACAGTTAATCCAGAACAGATTAGAATAGAATATTTAAATAATCGAATAGCCAATTGGAATACAGACTTGAAAAATTTAGAACTTCAAGCTGCAACGATTGACAAAGATGAACAATATCATTATGAAGATAAAGCAAACACTCTCGATAAGTTAATTGATACAATGCGTACAGAGTTAAAAGATTATGAAAAGGCTTATAATGATGAACCAGAAGCTAACTTAAGTGCAAAAGCGACTTTAAAAGTAGCTTTAGAAGAAAAAAAGTCTGATTTGATAGCTGCTCAAGAGATTGCTAGTAAATTCAGAAAAGATGAAGCAACTGATATTGCTAAAGCCAGTCACATTAATAAAATAGAAATAGAAGAAATAAAACAGAATATAAACAATGCTCAAAAAGAAATAGAATCAATACGTCAACGTTTAATGTCTAAAAAAACAGGTATGAAAGATATTGGTAGCCAAAATAGAGATAAAGAGAAATTAAAAGAATTAGCTAAAGTAGTTATTGATATTAAACATCGCCGTCAATTTTCTGAAAAACCAATTGATATTGCTGAAAGATTAGAAAAAGAACTAGGTATGGATGTAGTAGAAGCGGCTTTTAATACGAACAGAAATCCTCAACCAATAGTAAAAACATCAGAAAATCCTCAATCTGATGAAAATAGAGGTGTTAAAGTTATCTCAACTGATGAAATAACTACTAATAGAATTGAAACTCCAGAACCTATACAAACGTCAGAACCAACTGTTTCAGCCTCTATTCAACCAACATCAATAAGTCAAATTGAAATGCCGGAACCAGCCCCAGTTCAAACAATTGAACCAATGACTGAAAATTTGACTCAACCAATTACACCTCAAACTATAACGGTATCTCAAACTGATTTAGCCAAAGAATTAGATAATTTTGTTGCCAACTTAGATAATCAAGTTACTAGTTAGGAGGGTTAAAATGGGCTTAAAAACAAATACAATAATTAGCCTCGAAAATAATGAACGATATGTTGTTTTAAATGAAACAATGTATGGTGGCGTAAAATACTTTTTAGTTATGGGCGTAGATGAAAAGAAGGATGTTATCCCAACAGACGTTGCTATTATAGAAGAAATAATTGATGGTGCAGATACTTACGTCGAAAGAGTTAAAGATCCTGAATTAATAATAATTTTAACTAGAATTTTAAAATCACAAATATAAGCAGAGTAATCTGCTTTTTTTGTTAAAGAACTTAATTGACTTTAATCTATTACCGTAGTAGTATAAAACATAATTTAGGAGGTTTTTATGAACATATTAATTTTATTTTTTGATTTACTTTTAACTTTACCATTGTCCTTTATAATAATTTATTCGTCTCAAAAAGGGAAAAAATACTTATATAATTTATTGTTACCAACAATTTATATAATTATTATAAGTGCTATCTGGCCTCAACTAAAAAGTAATATCTTTTTAATTCCAATTTTTGAATTATTTATTCGTAACTTTTATATTACTAATATTAAAGATGAATACAACGACAATAAAAAAGATTTTATATATAGCATATTGTCAATAATAATAAGTACTATTACTTATAATATATTTATATCTAAAGTTAATAATGTTTTACCACAGCCAGAAGAATTTAAAAGTTTATTATGGTTTCTGATTATTATATTTATTTATTTGTATTTTGCTGATAGTCAAGCAAGTTCTTCAACCACACATTTAAAATCGTTATTTAACAAAAAGGAATATGTTGTAATGCAATATGCTAAATTCAAAACCAAATATGGTAAGGTCGTAAATAGTAAAAATGAAAAAATAAATTTATTAACTTATGCTATTATGATTCATGAAAATTATCAACATCCTGTCTTCTATCGTAATATTTCTTCTTATTTAAACCATCTTTTAAATAAGAAAAATTATTATGGCATTATGCAAGTATCTTCTCCTATTCCAATTAGTGATGAAGAAAGTATTAAAATCGTTTTAGATGATCTTGAAAAAAATCTAAAGAAAGAAGATTTAACTAAAAAAAATATAGAACAATATTTAAAAAAAGAAAACGAATTAAGGAAAAATGAAATAATGACTGTCTATGAATATTTACAGGAATTTATCAAAGAATAATCAAGATAAATATATTTACATTTTGTTTGCTTAAATTAAAAGATTGTGCTACAATACACATTAGAAACGTTGAAGATGGATTAAGTAGATTTATTAATCTTAATTAGAGATTAAACACCACTGGCTGAAAGTGTTTAAAGATAATTAATAAAATCGAATTTCACCATTAGAGTTGTATCGCTGATAGAGGCGTTATTTCTATAAAGAGCTAGAATTCTAGAATTAGGGTGGTACCGCGGAATTTTCATTTCGTCCCTTAGTTTTAGAGTTTTTTTATTGGAGGTAATAAAATGCAAGAAAAGGCAGAACAAATTAAAAATTCATTGCTAGAAGAAATGAATTCGATAAATAAGATTCAAGATTTGGTAGAATTAAAATCTCATTATTTAGGTAAATCAGGTCAAATTACCGAATTAACTAAAAATATGAAGGATTTGTCTATTGAAGAAAGAAAAGAAATTGGTAAAATTGCTAATATTTTAAAAAATGAAGTAACAAAAATATTAAGTGATAAAGAAGAAGAATTAAAAAATATTCAATTAAATGAAAGACTTGCTAAAGAAGAAATTGATATAACTTTACCAAGTAAAAAAATTAAACGTGGTTCTCTTCATCCAATGACTAGAATTACTGAGGAATTAGAAGATTTATTTGTTTCAATGGGCTACACTGTATACGAAGGTCCTGAAATAGAATCAGATGAAAATTGTTTCCAAAAACTTAATTTACCAAAAGGACATCCTGCTCGTGATGCCCAAGATACATTTTATCTTGCTAACGAAATGGAAAACTATTTACTAAGAAGCCAGACATCAACTGCCCAAGTAAGAGCTATGGCTGATAACAAAGAAAAAGGACCTATAAGAATTGTTTGTCCTGGTAAAGTATATCGTCGTGATGAAGATGCTACACATTCTCATCAATTTATGCAAATCGAAGGTTTAGTTATCGATAAAAACATATCTATGGCAGATTTAAAGGGAACTCTTGAAGTAATGATGAAACATGTTTTAGGTGAAAAAACCCAAGTAAGATTTAGACCAAGTTTCTTCCCATTTACTGAACCATCTGTTGAAGTTGATGTAACTTGCTTTAAATGTGGTGGAAAAGGTTGCAATTTATGTAAACAAACTGGTTGGATTGAAGTATTAGGTGCTGGAATGGTTCACCCTAATGTCTTAAAAATGAGTGGATACGATCCTGAAGTATATCAAGGATTTGCTTTTGGAACGGGCTTAGACAGAATGGCTATGTTTAAATATGGTATACCAGATATAAGGACCATTTATGGTAACGATATACGTTTCATTGAACAATTTGACAGAAAGGATGAAATATAATGAAATTAAGTAGAAATTTTATTTCTGATTATATAGATTTAGATGAAAAGCTTAGTATTGTTGATATTGCTGAGGCCATGACTAATGTTGGTAATGAGTATGATTTAGCCGAACCTCTTATCAATTGCACTAACTTAATAACAGGTGAAGTCATCGATTGCATTCCTCATCCTGATTCAGATCATCTACATTGTTGTAAAGTAAATGTTGGTAATGAGATTTTAGACATTGTTTGTGGAGCTCCTAATGTTCGAAAAGGCTTAAAAGTTATAGTTGCCTTACCAGGAGCAAAATTACCAGGAGGCGAGATAAAAAAAGGCAAGATACGTGGTTGTGAATCAAATGGTATGTTATGTTCTAAAGCTGAACTTGGGTTAGATAATAAATTCTTAGTTGATGCAGATAGAGATGGAATTTATGAACTACCATTAGATACAAAAATAGGAATTGACCCACTTGAAGTGCTAAACCTTAAGGATGAAGTAATTGACTTTGAATTAACTTCTAATCGTGGGGACCTTCTAAGTATCTTAGGTATGGCTTATGAATTAGGAGCTATTTATTCTAAAAAAGTAAAATCAATTGATACTTCATATCATAGCAATAATGATGATATTAACAATCAATTTAAAGTTAAAATAGATACCCCAGATTGTAAATTATTTCTTGCTAAAAAAGTTAAAAATTTAACAATAAAAGAAAGTCCAGATTTTATAAAAAGTCGTCTAATCGCATCAGGTATTCGTCCTATTAATAATGTTGTTGATATATCTAATTACGTTATGTTAGAAACTGGTCAACCTCTTCATTTCTATGATGCTGATCGTCTAGGAGATACTATTATAGTTCGTAATGCTCAAGAAAGTGAGAAATTAACTACTTTAGATAATCAAGAACGCACATTATCTTCAAATGATATTGTAATAGCTGATAATAACAAAGCAATAGGTCTAGCAGGTGTAATGGGAGGCTTATCTACAGAAGTAGAAGCCGATACTAAAAATATTATAATTGAATCAGCTATCTTTGATGCTATAAAAATAAGAAAAACAAGTAAAAAAATATTGCGTAGTGAAGCTTCTAATCGTTTTGAAAAAGGTTTGGATCCAAAAAGAACATATATGGCTATTGAAAGAAGTTGTAATCTTCTAGAAAAATATGCTGATGCTGAAATAGTTGGTGGTTTAGTAGAACAAAAAGATTTAACTATTGAAGATACAACTATCAATATAACAATTGAAAAAATAAAAAGTGTTTTAGGAATTGAAATATCTAAAGAAGACGTTATAAGTATATTTGAAAGATTAGGATTTATTGTTGAAGACAATGATTCTAGCTTAAAAGTTACTGTCCCAACTCGTCGTTTAGATATTAAGATAGTTGAAGATTTAATTGAAGAAGTTGGTCGTATCCATGGTATGGATAAAATAGAAGGCAAAATGCCTATACTTAGTGTCATTAAAGGTCATTATGATTATACTAAACGTTCAATTAAACATAAACTTGCTGACTTAGGACTAAATGAAACAATGAGTTATACACTAATACCTCAAGATAAAGTAAATATGTTTAATATAAACAAAATAACGCCAATTTCCTTAAATGATCCAATGAGCGAAGATCGTAATACATTACGTTATAGTTTATTATATTCATTACTTGATATTTATAATTATAATAAAGCTCGTAACAATAGTAACATTTCAATCTTTGAAATGGGTAAAGGATTCTATAAAGAAAATGACGAATACAAAGAAGATCTAAAATTAGCAATCTTAATGTCAGGTGACTATAAGTTAGCTATAAACAATGAAAAAGTTGATTTCTATTACCTTAAAGGTATTATGGAAGAATTGTTATATTTCTTAGGTTATGGTAATCGTTATTCATTGATTATTAAAGAATCAATTCCTAAAGAATTACATCCTGGTCAAAGTGCTATCATAAACGTTGATGGTCAAGACATTGGTATAATAGGTAAACTTCATCCACAAGTAAATAAAGATGATATATATGTTATGGAAATAAATTTAACAAAGTTATTAAGTACTAAAACACGTAAGATGAATTATAAAGAAATTTCTAAATTTCCAAGTGTTGTTAAGGACGTAGCATTTATCATTGATGATAATAAAACTAGCGCTGAAATAGAAAAAGTTATTAAACAAGCCGGTGGAAAGATGCTTGAAAAGATAAATGTTTTTGATATTTATCCTAATATTGAAGAAGGAAAGAAATCAATTGCTTATAAATTAACTTTTAGTAATTCAAATAAAACATTATCAGATGAAGAAGTAATGCAAGTATTTGATAAAATTATAAAAGAAGTTGAGACTAAAACAAAATCAAAATTAAGAAATAATTAATAAAAACTACTATTTTAATAGTAGTTTTTTTATATATTTTAAGCTTTATATAGCAACAAACTATATTAAATGACTAATCATATAATTAACATTAATTTAATAAATATAGACATAAAAAAAGCTCTTTTAGAGCTTTTTTATTATTTTTGACCAGCTGTATAATTTTCACTTACGACTTTAGTCTTACCTGTAAATGTCCATCCTTCTAAATAAGATTGTTTACTCCAAGTGTATTTGTAAGAAACAGTAGTTTGTTTATCAATATTAGCATCAATTGTTTCAGTAGTCTGTTTAATACATTTATTATCACTCTTAGTATAACCTTCAGGACAAGTATAACCTATAATTTCACCTTTTTTAATAATTGTACATTTATCACCATTTAATGTTGCATTGGCATCTTCACAATAATATATATTAGAAGATTCTTTAGAACATTTAGTATTTTCACCTTCACCTGATTTAGTATAACCTTCAGGGCAAGTATATGTATAATTTACATTTTTATTAGCATCTATTTTCTTTTCACATTTTTTAGTACTAGAATTTAAAGTATAACCTTCAGGACAAGTATAACCTTTTTCACCAGGAGTACCTGTAGCATCTTTAGTTATTGTACAAGTTTTATCACTTAAAGTACCACCATCAGGACAAGTATACGCTCCAGAACCATTACTAACAGTTGCTTCATAAGTCTTTTTACACTCTTTTCCACTTAATGTATAACCACTTGGACAAGAATAAGATGGAGTAGATGATGGGTTAGTTGTAATAGTACATTTAGAACCATTTAAAGTACCACCCTTAGGACAAGTATAAGTTGTATTTGGAGTTGCATTAATTGTAGAAGTACTTGTTTTAACACATTTAGTACCGCTTAAAGTACCACCCTTAGGGCAAGAATAATGATTTTTAGGAGTAGCATTGTAACTAGTAGAACCAGTCTTAACACATTTAGAACCACTTAATGAACCACCCTTAGGGCAAGAGTAAGTTTTGCTAACAGAAGCATTGTAACTACTAGTAGTAGATTTATAACATTTAGAACCACTTAATGAACCACCATTAGGGCAAGAATATTTATTATATGATGATCTAGTGTAATAAGTATATCTATACCAAATACCTTTATTTCCACAAGGACTACCACAAGTAGCACCAGAAACTGCACCACCATAAACTAATTTTGAAGTAGATCCAGTATATGCTTTGCTTGCTGAAGTATAGTATTGAGTTCCTCTAGCAACCCATCCACCATATGCTACAGTAACAGAAGCATTATAACTAGTAGAACTAGTTTTAACACACTTAGAACCACTTAATGAGCCACCATTAGGGCAAGAATAATGATTTTTAGGAGTAGCATTATAACTACTAGAAGTAGATTTAACACACTTAGAACCACTTAAAGTACCACCATTAGGGCAAGAGTAAGATTTACTAACAGAAGCATTATAACTACTAGAAGTAGATTTAGTACATTTAGAACCGTTCTTAGTATAACCAGCAGGGCAAGTATAAGAAGTTGAAGCTGTTGCATCATAAACTTTATAGCAACTAGAACCATTCTTAGTATAACCAGCAGGACAAGTATAAGAAGGATTTGAAGTTGCTTCACTAGTAATTACACAATTTTTACCATCTAACTTACCACCATTAGGGCAAGTATAAGAAGTAGCTCCTTCTTTGTATGTAGCAGTATATGATTTAACACACTTAGTACCATTCTTAGTATAACCCTCAGGACAAGTATAAGTAGTATCACCATTTTTTTCTATTGCATCAGTATATTTAATACAATAAGCACCATTTTTAGTATAACCCTCAGGACAAGTATAAGTAGTATCAGCTTCACTCTTTATAGGATCAGCATAAATTGTTCCTGAATTATTATATTTGGCATCTTTTATAATAGTTTCATCAGCCCCATATGAAGGAGTAGCATCAATAGTAGCTCCTGTTGTTGATTTAATACATTTAGTACCATTTTTAATATAACCCTCAGGACAAGTATAAACTGTTTTAGTAGAGTAAATAGCCTTTTTATGTTGATAATAAGTTACAGTTGTTTTTTTGATACCTAAATCTGCACTCTTAACATCTGAATATTGACTATAGTCTTCATCATCATCAACACTAGAATTTACATTTTTATTACTTGAACTATTAGTATTAGTAGCAACAGAGTCTTTACTATTTGTAGAAGAACTACATGTACTTCCTGAACATAATCCATTATCTCCAAGAGTTTCTAGTATGTAATCTCTTTGTTCACCACAATTTAATTCAACTTTTAAAACATATTCACTATCAGCAGTTTTAGTAACTTGAACTTTACTAGAACTTTCATCACAATAGTTTTTATCTTTATCAGTAAATCTGATAATCATTTTGTTGTCTATCATTTCTTTCAAAGTCATAGACGTTGAGTCACCTACAGTTGCAGGCAATCTATCTTTTGTATAATATTTTTCAGCTGCATTTTTCATAGTATTTATATTATTTGTATAAATGCTATCATAAAATACATCTAAGTCAGGTTTTGGAAATAATATTAATAATAAAATTATGAATAGTGCTAATAAAACAATTTTTATAATAATATCTTTCCAATTAATACCAACTTTGTAAGTTACATTACCATCTTCGTACATAATCAAAACCTCCTATATTATTTTTTTAAAGATAAATTATAATTATCTTCATAAGCTTTTAAATTACCTAGCTCTAAATTTTGTAGTGATGCAGCAATAGCATCAGTTTCCCATCTCATAAATGGATTGTCTAAGTTTTCACTATATTGATCTGTTCCATTTACAGTAGGGAATGTTAATTTACCTTCAGTATCATATTCAGCTTTTTGTGCAATATCTTCAGCACATTCAACATTCAATAATCTTAAAATATCTTCAATATTTACAACAGCTTCTCCAGCTTGTCTGTTTTGTATTGTGTAGTCTTCTTGAACACCTTCAACACGTCCAACTTGATACATTAGGCCAAACATATGTAGTAGACTACCATCATTTATGTCTCCTAATCCAGAGAAGTTGTCAATGTTATAAGTTACACCATCAATTGTATAACCATCACCATACATTATATCTGCTAAGCTTTGTGTTAAGCTGTTATAAATCTTAATAAATTCTTCTTTATCTGTTGTTCTCATCATTTTATTGTAGTTATCACCAAACCATTGTAGGTAAGGATAACAATAACTATCACCCATTAATAATGAGTCAACCCAATCAATATCAGGAATTGTGCTTAAATCTTCTTCTACCATTTCTTTGGTTACAACGTCACTATCAGCCATGTAGTTTATCATATCTAATGTTTGAGTTGAAGATAATGGTCCGCAAACGAAATCCAAGAATCTATCAACAATTGTAAACGCATCAGCTTCATCTTCAGGTAAGTAAGCAGCATTCATAAACAAAATGATATCTTTTATTTCATCAACAGTATAAGCATTACCGGTTCTTAGATTTAAAATTCCAACTTGATTATAATAATCGACTACTTTTTTAGCTTTTTCTGTTACTACCGCATCATCAGTAGCATCACCAAAATTTTTAATTGTTACTTTAGTTGCTTTTTCTTCAGCTGTTTCATGTTTTTCTGCTTTTTTTTCTGTTTCATCAGTAGCATCAGTAGCTTTTATAACATCTTTTTGTTTAGTATCTTCTTCTTTAGTTTCTGCAGGAACAGCCTTTTTAGCATTATCATCTGTTTGCATATCAACTGTTTTACTAGCTATAATGAAATCTCTATAATTTCTTAAATCAGTTTCAATATTACTATCAGTATTCCACCAAGCAGGAAGTTGAGTACCATCATCTTTAAATGTAACACCTAATGCTAACATTTCTTTTTCTGTAATAGTATTATCAAATTTTTCATTATCTTTAATTTCTTCATTAACAGCATCTTTAAAACTATTAATTACAGCATCATCAATTCCATAAGCTTTTAAAGCTTGAATTAATGCATCTTCATTTTGTAAATCTTCAGCCAAATCTGCAGCAGACACTTCTGTATAGTTTGTTATAGTATTTGAAGCACATCCAGTCAAAGTACTAGCCACAATTGAAGCAGCCAATCCAATAGGTGCAAGGTGTCTTTTGGCTTTAACAATGATTTCGTCTAAAGCTTGTTCTACTTTTTCGACTTTAAGTTTCATATAAATCCCCCTTTAAGCAACTCAAACAATTCCATAAATCGCATATAGATTAACATAGCGTTTTTCACTTGTCAATATTACCATAATTAGGTATATATAATAAGGAAATAATACGCTATTAAGTTGCCTTTTTTTCCCTTATTGCTTGAATTATAGCACCATGTTAAAACAATGTCAAAAATATCTAAGCCTGCAAAAAAAACTTAATTTTTTTAAATATTATGGTATAATATTGGCACATGGGGTAGACTGGTTTCGACAGGATATTTCTGGGTATGAATGCAAGTGGTAGGAATACCTAAAATTCAAATTTAAAATAAAATGACGAAACTTCATATAGTTTCGCTCCTAATGCATTAGCATTTGCCTAATATAAGGTAACGGAGCACTCTGGTTTATTTTTATCTATAGGATAAATTAAGGGTTTATATATATAGGTTATATTAAGAAAAATCTTACATTTTCTTGATGAATTATTAGTAAGATAGTTAAAGAGTTAGGTACGTTATAGCCTTATCTTTAATGAAATTAAAAATCTAACTAAACTTGTAGATTTTGTATTACAAGGTATCTTGGACAGGGGTTCAATTCCCCTCTACTCCACCATTGACAAATTTGTTCGAATGATCCGAACTTTGATATATATATATAAATCAGTCATAAGTGATTGCTTTTTTTAGAGAAAACTTATGAAGATTCAGTTGCAATAATCTATAATATTAATTGTTACTTTAATTTCTAAAATTATAGATATAGAAAGTGCAATTTGCATTATTCAAAATATTGTTTTATAATTCAGTTTATCAGCAACGATTAGGAAGAGTAATTTTATAATTTATTTTAGAGAGTTATTGGTTGGTGAAAAATAACATAAATAAAAAATGAAAGACACCTATGAGCTACTTATTTGAAATTATAGTAGAGTAAGTCGGATATGAGCCGTTATTTCATTGAGTGATTATATATCTAGCTTTTTGAGTATATAATAAATTGGGTGGTACCGCGGATTATAACAGTTATTCGTCCCTATGTGGATAACATAACTGTTTTTTTATTATATAGAAAAGGAGAAAAGCAAGATGAAAAAAATATACTTTAATAATTTAAGTGAATATTTTGAACAACAGATAACTATTGAGGGATTTGTTGATAATATTCGTGATTTACAATACGTTCAATTTTTAATTGTTAGAGATACAACTGGGAAAGTTCAAGTAACAATTGAAAAGAACGAAAAAAATAGTGAATTAAATGAAATAGTTTCTAATTTAACAATTGAAAGTACAGTAAAAATTATAGGAACTTTGTTTCAAAATGAAAAAGTAAAACTTAATAAAATGGAAATAATACCAAGCGATATAGTTGTAACTAGTAAATGTTTAGAGGAATTACCTTTAAACTATAAAGATAGCAAGTCCGCACTATTAGATACTAGATTAAATTATAGATTTTTGGATTTAAGAAGTGAAAAAAATGCTCTTATGTTTAAAGTTCAAACATGTATGATTAATGCAATGAGAGAGTTTGTTGTAAAAAATAATTTTATAGAAATCCACACGCCTAAAATTATTAGTGCAGCAAGCGAATCAGGAGCAGAAGTTTTTGAAGTAAAATATTTTGATAGAAAAGCATATTTGGCACAAAGTCCTCAATTTTATAAACAAATGGCTATGTGTAGTGGTTTTGAGAAAGTATTTGAAATTGCTCCGGCATTTAGAGCAGAAAAATCTAATTCATATAGACATGCAACTGATTTTACATCATTCGATATTGAAATGAGTTATGTTGATTCTTTAGAAGAACTCTTGGATTTTGAAGAAGATTTATTTATTGCGGGATTATCGGCAGTAAAAGAAAAATATGGAACTCAGATAAAAGAATTATTTAACGTAAATATTATAGTTCCTACTAAACCATTTCCAAGAATTAGGCTAGAGGATTTATATACTGAATTAGAAAAAAAATATGGCTTTAAAATGAACTATGAAGATGTTGGAGATATGAATGCTGAATCAGAAAAATTAGCTTCTAAATATGTTATGGAAAAATATGGACATGAGTTTGTATTTATAACTGATTTTAGTGCTAAGAAAAGAGCTTTTTACCATAAAAGAACAAATGGTATCCCACAAGGGGCAGACCTTATTTGGAAAGGTTGCGAAACAACTACTTTAGCTTTAAGAGAACATAATTATGAAGTTTTATGTAAACAAGCTGAAGAAAAAGGATTAGGAGAAGATGTTAAGTTTTATCTAGAATTTTTTAAATATGGTTGCCCACCACATGGAGGATTTGCTCTTGGGGTAGATAGAATAACTATGTTATTATTAGAGACCGGTTCCTTAAAAGAAACAATGTTTATATTTCGAGGGCCTGGTAGAATAGAACCATAAACATAAAAAGACAAAATTTTCTTTTTATGTTACAGCTATATTAGCTAACACTTACTATGTTTTATCATATTCAAAGTAATAAGTATTTTTTAAAAAAAATATTATATATTAGAGAACAATAAAAAGGGAAAGATAAATTAAATCTTTCCTTTTTCTTTTAAAATGTTTTTAAATTCATCAATATTATTAGCAACTTTAAAATAATTATAAATAGTTTCATTATTAAAATTTCGATTAACTAAATCATTAACTAGTTCCAATGTCGAATCAAAAGAATGATCTTCGTTCCATACTACTAATACTTTATTTGCATCGTTACTTCTTATTTCTTCTAAGTGCCCGAAAAATTCTGATATGGTTCCAGTACCACCAGCTAACATAATAATAACATCCGCATCAGTTAAAATAGCTTTTTTTAAATCATAAGTAGTATCAAATATTTTATGGTCAGCACTCGGTAAATTATCAATATCATCAGCATATTTGCTAGTGGTATAACCATGTATTGGTAAATTTGCATTTTTAAAAGTTTCATAACATAACCCCATAATTGAAATGGAACAAGAACCCCAATTTAATTCCGCATTTGGGATTGTTACTAAGTAATCTAATAAATGCTTAGCAGAATCTTTATATTTAGTATCAATAGAATCATTAGATGATGAGCTAATTGTAAATCTCATTTAAATCACTTCCTACTTTTAATTTTATCATGAAAAAAGAAACTATTAAAGTTTCTTTCCGTTATTTATCGTATTTTCATCTTTTAAAGAATAACTCTTGATACAATAATTAATTAATTCATTAGATAAAGATGTAAATAGTTC
>UWSL01000022.1 GCA_900552975.1 uncultured Mycoplasmatota bacterium
ATGATATAGTTAAACAAAATGCTTTTAATTATGCTTTAGAAAAAGGTATTACACACATTGATTATGATGAATATGAAGCAGAAGCATCAGCATCACAATTGTTATTATAACTACAAATTACAATTTATCGATGAGATCAACTTTCATAGTTGGTCTTTTATTTTTAATAAATTACTTATAGAAATGGAGATGATAATATCGGGTTATTCCCTGAGAATAAAAAATTAAATAAAGATAAAGTATTAGAAAAAGAAAAAAAGAAACTTGAAAAACAACAACCAAAGTTTGTAATAAAAAAACAAATGAAAAGAAGAATTAAAAACTCTCAAACTTTTTCAAATGTTAAGTCAGTTGCAGATGATGGCTTAATAGAATTAAAAACTGGTGAAGTTGCTTCTTTGATTGAAGTTAAGGCTATTGATTTGTCATTAACAAGTAAATTTGAAAAGAACAACTTTTTTTATGAACTAAAAAGTTTATATCAAATAAGAAACTTAAATCTTAAATGTTATAAATTAGATCAAAAAATAAATTTAAATAATAATAAGATTAATTTAGAAGAATTAATAAATTATTATAAAGATGATTCACAAAAGGAAAAATTACTTGATGAAAGTAAAAGATTAATTGAAGAATTAGAAGAAAATCACTTCACTATCTCTAGTGTTTATTACTTAGTGGTAATTGCTAAAGACTTAAATGCTTTGGAAAAACAATTAGATGAAATTGAAGAAATTATTTCTAACATAACTCCAAGAATTAATATGGAAGTTATTGATAATAGATTAGAAATATATAAATTTTTAACTAACTTATATATGAATCCAAAAGCATTGGATGATTTGATATGGAGTGATTTACCATCCTTAGTATCTCCACTTTCTATCCAAGAAAAAACTAATATGCTTAAGATGGATGATAAAGATATTCAAATGGTAACTATAAAAAATATTCCACCATTTGTAGATGAGCTTTTCTTTGAAGAAATATTTAATGTTCCAGATGTAAGGGCTTGTATTAGTATTAAAGATGCTATTAGTCAAGATGAATTAGTCCGTTGGGTTAATTCTCAATATCAGTTCTTATTATCTGATAGAAGCACAACCAAGAAATTAAGTGACGCTACTGAACTTGATACTCAAAAGGAAAACTTTCAACAATTAATGATAGAAATTAAAAATGGTGATGAAAAAATTAAAGAAGTATCTTTAACTTTAATAATTACTGGTACAAAAAAAGAAAGAGAAAATTCTTTTAGAGATTTAAAACGATTAGTAGATAGATATCAAATAAAGTTAGATATACCAAAATTAAGACAAATGGAATGTTGGCAAAATTATGATTTAACTACAACATCTTTAGATGATTATTCTATTTATTTACCAACACTAACTTTAAGTGCTGGTTTTCCATTTACTAAAACATATTTTAATGATTCTAGTGGTTATATGTTGGGAGTTGATTTACATACTTCACTTCCAATATTTTTTGATCCTTTTGTAATTAATAATCAAAGAACTTCTCATAATATTGCTATCGTATCATCAACTGGTGGTGGTAAAAGTTTTACTATGAAAAAAATGATTATTAATGAATATGCTCGTGGAACAAAAATTTTCATTCTCGATGCAGAAAACGAATATAAGAATCTGGTTATTTCAAATGGTGGAGAATACATTGATCTCTACTCTAAAAAGGGTGGTATTATTAATCCACTCCAAATAAGATATATTCCTAGTGATGATGAAGATAAAGAAACAAAAGAAACTGATTGTCCTTTAGCAAAACATTTAGGTTTTCTAGAGGCTTTTTTCAAAACAGCTTTTGAAGATATTACGGAAAAAGAATTAGTTATGCTTTTGTCAGTAGTGGAGTCTTTATATAACACTAAGGGAATATTTAAGAATACTTCAATTAATACTTTACAAAGTTTAAGTCCAAGTGATTATCCAATATTTAGTGAATTATATGAATATTTACCAGTTTATAAAAAACAAATAGAAAGCAATGAGAAAAAGAAATTAATCGACCAATTAGAAATTTTAGTATCAAGATTTTTAACTGGTACTGATTCTTATCTTTTTGATGGTCATACAAATATTGATTTATCAAATGATTTAATTGCTTTCAATTTACAAGAATTATTATATAGTGGAAATCAAAGACTAATTAATACTCAAACATTAAATTTACTTACTTACCTAAATAATAGTATCGTTGCTAATAAAATTCAAAATGAAAAATTAAGCAAAAAGAAAAAACATATTAGTATTGTGGTTGATGAATTTCACTTATTTATAGATGAAAAGAATAATGAGGTATTAAAAAACTTTGGGCAACTTGCAAGAAGAGTTCGTAAGTATTCTACTAATCTAATAGTAAGTACCCAAAGTGTTAAAGATTTTGTTGGTAATGCTAGTGTGTTAAGACATGCAACTGCAATTTTTAATAATTGTCAGTACACTATGATTGGTATGTTAAAAGAAGATGATTTATTGGCATACCTAGAGTTATTTAAAAATAACCCATTAACTGATACTCAAAAAGCCTTTTTATTGTCAGCTAAACGAGGAGAATTTTTACTTAATGTTGATAATAAAAATAGACTTAGAGTTTGGATTCGTGCTACTGAATTAGAACGAGAAATGATGGGAGAAAGTTAGGAGGTTGATATATTGAGTACAAGATCAAGAATTGCAATAAAGCAAAAAGATAATACTTATAAATCTATTTATTGTCATTGTGATGGTTATCCAGAATATAATGGTGTCATACTTTATTATCATTATAGTGATCCAATGAAGATTAAACTTTTAATGAGTTTAGGAGATATTTCTTATTTAGGAGAAAATGTTTTACCAGATACTACTAAAACACATACTTTTGATGAAAGACAAGACGATGTAACTGTTGCTTATCATCGTGATCGTGGTGAGGATTTACATTTTAATGTATTTACTGATAAAGATGATTTAATAGATTATTTTAAAAACTCAGATCAAGATTATTTATATCTTTATGAAAATGATAAATGGTATATTGCTGAAAATAATAAAGAAATTAATTTAGTTCCACTAGAGGATTATTTACTAGAAAAAAATTATATAGATACTCCAGCAAAACCATATACTTATGAAGATGAGTTAGCAGTTGAATTAATGAATTATGCTAGAGATTTTGATCCTTATGAATATAAAGATATTTATTCAAATGATGAAGATGCTTTTAATGACATGAAGCACAATTTACTAACGAGTAAAGATACAAGTAATATGATTGATTGGTTAAGTAATGATATTAATATAATGGCTACTGAAAAAGATTTGTCTGATAAAAATATGTCTGATTTATCTAAACAAGCATTTAATCTAATTAATAAACTTAACCAACATTTAAAAGTATTAGAAAAAGAAGAAACAAAAGAAGTCGATTTATAATGAAAAAAATAATTAAACTTCTTCTTTCTTCTACTACTGGTATTATAATTTTATTTTTAATTATATTAGTACCAGTATTAATGATAATGGATTTCTTTGGTGCTAATATTACTGATGGTTATATAGAAAATAATAGTGAGTATGCAGAACAATATAGAGCAGTTGCTAATAAGTATATCAAGTCAAAAAGTGGTTATGTATCTTTAGAAAGAATTTTATATTTCTATCTTGCTGATACTACACTCTCTTTCGATGAAATATATAATGATAATTTAGATAAAGAATCTAAAAAATTAATTCCAATTAGTCAAGTTTGTGAATTATCAAAATATAAAGTTTTAGATGTATGTAAAAGCAATAATATTTCTACTAGTGGGCAAATCGATGAAGAACAAGCCAAACCGTTTGCTCCACCAATAAATTTTGCTAGTTCAACTATAACTAGTTTTTTTATGGAAGAAAGAGTTGTTTATGGTAAAGCAAATGTGCATAAGGCTTGGGATATTGCATCGCCAGCTCAAAGTCCAGTTTATTCTACTTGTGATGGAACAATAGAAAAAGTTTCTTTTCCGTACTCTAGTAATTCAATAGACACTAACGACAAGCAAGGTGGAAATATTATTAAACTTAGTTGTGAAGTTGGTGATAAAAAATATACGGTTTTGTATGGACATTTATTTCCTAACAGTTCGAAAGTTAATGAGGGACAGCAAGTAACTAAAGGACAGCAAATTGCAGGAGTTGGTACAACTGGTTATTCGACTGGTAACCATTTACATTATCAAGTTTCACTAGATGGACAAGTTATTGATGGTATGAGTTTGGTAGATTTTACTTATGAAAATTCTAATTATTCTCCAGACTTTAAATTACCAGATTCTAACTTACCATCCTATAAAAATTGAAGAAAATAAAATTTTAGGATGAAAACACAAAACAAAAACACCTTAAAGAATATAGAAAATATTTAATATCATCCTTTAGATGAGCCTACGAAGTAGGATGAATTTCGTAAGTACGAAATAAGTCTTACACAACACTAAACCCTTATGAAATAAGGAAATGTTTAGTGTTAATGTGTAAGTTTCTTATCCTGCTTTTTTCTATATCTTACATTTTAAGGTGTTTTCATCCTATTTATAGATTGGAGGTCTTATGAGAAGATTTGATTTTTGGTTGCCAATAGATTTATTTAATAGAATAAATTTAATGGCTAAACATTATAAAGTTTATACATCAAAAATGATGATACAACTTTTAGAAATGGGATATTTAGAAATGATTAAACAAGGAGGTTATGATAATGAAATTAACAATAAATAAATTAATTGCAAATGATATGATAAATTATGGTATGGATAAGACTAGTAGTTTTAACTACATTGTTTCTTTGAATTCATACTTAGAGGAATACGATGAAGAATCGCAAAAATATATAAAAGAAAATTTAGATGATATTAAAGATGATATTGAAAGAAATGAATGTGTTGCTGATTTAGTAGTTGAAAACAATGATGATGATATTGATTTTAATATGGTCTTTTATTGGGGATACTTATTAACGCAAACAGAAAAAATAGTTTATGAAAATGCTAAAAGAAATAATATAGAATTAGACTTTGAAGATATTAAAGACATAGCAAGTGAGATTTTAGATGATGATGCTTTTAATGATGATATAACTAATCATTTAAAAAATTATGATAAAGAACAGGAGTTATAATTAATGAAAGTTCGTTTATATACTGATGAAGAAATTAATAAACTAAATAATTCTATTTTTGTTAGAAGTGTTAAATATAAAAGAGAGATTGAATACGATCCATTATTTAAGTTATGGACTATTGTCATGAAACATGATTTACCAGAACTCTCAGCAAGAGAAATATTTGCTCGTGGAGGAATTGATATTAATATAGTTCATAAAAAACTACCACAACGAAGAATTAAAGAATGGATGGATAATTATAAAAAGTTTGGTATAAGATATTTTTTACCAGAAGATGAATATTATCAAAGTATTACTTATGATAAAAATAATAAAGTACATTATGATACTATGAAAATGCAACTAATGGATTTCGTTTTAAAAAGATTAAAGGAAATTAAATTAGATGAAAATAGATAAGCATATATATTTTACTAATGAAGAATATGCCCGTATATTAGATTATAAAGAAAAAAATAAATTGTCTTTTTCTGAGGCAGTTTGTTTTCTCTCTATCTCTGCTTTAAATAGTAATGATATTTTAGATAGAATTAATTTTTTAGAATCTCGTTTAGATTATCTAATTAAAAAGATAAATATTATTTATTCGTTAGAAGAACAGATTTATTCTGACATGAATTTTGATAATTTAACCGATCCTAAGAAAAGTAAACCTTTAATAGAGTTTAATAAGAAATTAAGGAATACTAATATAAATGACTAAAAGTCCTAAAGTAATATTTAATTCTATCTTTACTCTTGCTTTAAATAACCCTGATAGTAAATTTAAAAATCATAATAAAAGTATTAAAAGAGTTCAAAAAATGTATGATTACTATACTAATGAAGAAAAACGAGCTATGTCTATGTATGATTATTATACTGGTAAATTAACAAAAGAAGATACAATGAATCTTGTTATCGAAGATGGTACATTTGCTACTGAAAAAGAAGTTGAAAAAAGGAAAAAATTAGCAGTTAAATATTTAGAAAATTCTAATCTTTGGCAAGGTGTATTATCTTTTAATAATGATTATATTAATGAGAATATTGATATTCATAAATTAGAAAAAGAATTAGCCACTAATATATTACCTAAATTTTTTAAAAGATGTGGTTTTAAAGATACTAATAAAATGTTTTATCAATTAGCACTTCATACTGATACTGATAACTTGCATTTTCACTTTTCTTTTATGGAGAAAGAACCTAATTATATTTATCATAAAAATAAAATTGGATATCGTAGATCTGGTGAATTATCACAAAATGAAATAGACTTTTTAAAATCACAAGTAGTTCATACGATTGAAAAAGAAAAAATATATGCACCGTTATTGAAAGAAACAAATAAAGAAATTGAAGAATTAAAAAAATATTTTAGCCCTAAAGAAAAAAACTATTTATTACGAGATAAAAAAGATTTAATTTTAGAAGAAAAAATATTAAGATTAGGTCAATTGCTCTATAAAGAACGATATGATAATGACTCTAAAATTAAATATGGTTCAATAAAAAGCAAAGAAATTATTAATCTTACTAAAGACATAAAGAATTATCTATTCTCAAAGAATAATGATAATTTTAAATTAGAATATAAAAATTTTAAAGAATCATTAAATAAAATAAATAACTACTTTTACAAAATAAATGAGGATAATAATATTAAAAATATTGTTGTTGACACTGCATTGATTAATAGTAAAGATAAGTATATGAATAATTATATTTATAATGCCATAGTTAATTATGCTAATTATAATTATAAAAAAGAATCTCAAAATATCACTAAGATAAAAGAAAACGATATTATTCAAGAAATAATATTAAAACATTATCTTAATAATAAAAAACAAACAAGAAAAGATATATTAAAAATTTACTTCACTAATACTAGTTCTAAGCAAAAATTCAAAAATAAACAAGAAATTGAAAATGCCATTAAAAGTATAAATGATGAAATGGATGAGGTTCAAAAAGAATTTTCTAAACTTTTTATATCAAATGACTATACAAAGTAATTGCAATTATTGTCTAAAGATGTTATTATACAGTTGTAGTAAATAAATATTACTACATAAACCATTTAACTTTACTGCTCATAAGCACTCCTTTCCATGTGCTTAGTAGTAAAAACCATAATAGTCGCTAGTATAGGACTATTTTTTTATGGTATAATTAAATTATCAAACTATTAAATAAATAGTAATTTGTGGAGGCAATTTATATGAAAAAAATTCTAATTATTGAAGATGATGAAAGCATTCATAATGTTATAGAAGAATTACTAAAAGAAAATGACTACAATGTTTTTAATGCTTATTCTGGAACAGAGGCGTTATTACTTCTTGAAAAAGAAAGGTATGATTTAATACTGCTTGATTTAATGTTACCAGGTATAACTGGTGAAGAACTACTAGCAAAAGTTAAGAATATTCCCATAATAGTTATATCAGCCAAAATATCTAGTGATGATAAAGTTAATTGCTTATTATCTGGTGCAAATGACTATATAACAAAACCATTTGATAGTAGGGAATTACTTGCAAGAATAGAAGTGCAATTAAGAAATTGCAATAGTAATATTATAGATAGCTTAAAATATAAAGAATTAGAATTGTTAAGTGATAACAATACATTACTTGTTTGTAATAATAAAGTTAATCTAACGAAGACAGAGTATGCAATTATAAAACAACTACTATTAAATCAAACACAAGTCATAACTAAAAGTAAACTTTTAGATTTAATAAGTGTTGATACAGAAGACTGTGATGAGAACTCACTTCGAGTTCATATAAGCAATTTACGAAAAAAAATTAGAGATCACTCTAACAATGAATATATTGAATCAGTATGGGGAATTGGTTTTAAAATAAAATCTTAACAAAATCTTAACAATTTCTTAACCATTTTCTTAACACTTTTCTATTAAAATGTGTAACAGAAAGGAGAGAGATTATGGAATATGTATTAGAAACTAATAATCTTGAAAAAAGATATAAGAACTTTAAAGCCTTAAATCATACCAATATTCACATTGAAAAAGGTGCAATATATGGGCTTATTGGTAAAAATGGTGCAGGTAAAACAACACTTATTAGAATCATTTGTGGATTACAAAATCCAACTGATGGGGATTTTTCTATTTATGGAGTAACAAATAGTAGTGGAAATATATCAAGTGTTAGAAAGAGAATGGGTGCAATTATTGAAGCTCCATCTATATATAAAGAGATGACTGCGAGAGATAATTTAGTAGAACAATATAAGTTAGTGGGAATGCCTAGTTTAGATGGCATTGATGAATTATTAAAATTAGTTGGACTAGCAGAAACAGGCAAGAAAAAAGCAAAAAACTTTTCTTTAGGAATGAAACAAAGGTTAGGAATTGCTATTGCTCTAGCAAGTAATCCAGATTTCTTAATTTTAGATGAGCCAATCAATGGACTTGATCCACAAGGTATTATTGAAATTAGAGAACTAATTTTAAAACTAAATAAAGAAAAAAGAATTACTATTTTAATATCTAGTCATTATTTAGATGAATTATCTAAAATAGCAACTCATTATGGCTTTTTAGATAAAGGTTCTATTATTAAAGAGATTAGTAGTGATGAGCTAATGAAAAAGATGGAACACAAAATCATATTAAAGGTAAGCAATACAAAAGAATTTGTTAAGTATTTTGAAGAACATAAAATTTCTTACGAAGTAATGGATAGTAAAACTATAAATGTTTATGGGAAATATAATTTATCAAAGTTTATCAATGAATTATTCATGAAAAATTTAATAGCAGATGAAATACATGAACAAGAAGAAACGCTAGAAAATTATTATATGAATTTAATTGGAGGTGGTAAAGATGATTAAATTATTAAATGCAGGATTTACGAGGTTAAGAAAAAATAAATTATTTTGGATATTAACAATATTTAGTATTTGCGTAGCATTATTTATGATATATATGCAATACAGTAATATGAAAAAATATGGTGATGTAATAGAATTAGAACAACTTATGCTTAATTATTCGACAATTATAGGAATTGTAATTGCTATATTTACAAGTTTATTTTTAGGAGTAGAATATTCAGATGGAGCAATTAGAAACAAAATAAGTATAGGTCATAAAAGAGCAAATATATATTTATCTAATTTGATAGTTGTAACTATTACAAGTTTGTTTTCTTATATTTTATTTTTAGGAGTAGTAGCAAGTATAGGAATACCATTATTTGGTGGAATCACAATATCACTATCTAACTTATTAATGTTGCTTGGTTGTGTATTTGTAGCGGTGATTGCTTATTCTGGTATCTTTACATTTATTGCAATGATAATATCAAATAAGACTATTACAGCAATAGTTACTATTATGTTAGCATTTGGTATGATGTTTTATTCTTTAATGGCATTTGATAGGCTATCACAACCAGAATATATTGATACTATGATTATGAAAGATGGTATGCAAGAAATCATTAATACAAAAAATAATCATTATTTAGAAGGAGAAAAAAGAAAACTAATCAAGTTAAGTATTGATATTATACCTGCAGGTCAAATGTTTCAAATAGCAGGAAGAACTGCTGAAAATTTAAAAATCTTACCATTATACTCTTTAAGTCTTTTTGTAGTATTTACTGGTGCAGGATTAGTTTTATTTAAGAAAAAAGAAATAAAGTAAGTAGGTGATTAGTTATGAGTATCTGGTTTTATCTATTTTTGATAGTATTATGTATTTCTATATTTTTGGTTATGAAAATATTGATAATAAGGCAAGAAATCAAAAATATTGGCGAGTCTTTATCAAATATAATAGATATAGATACAAATAATTTAATTACTGTTAGTACAAATGATAAAAAATTAAAAGAATTAGCCAATTTACTTAATAATAGTTTAAAAGAATTACGAAAGTTAGAACTTGAATATAAAAATGGAAATAAAGAACTTAAATCATCAATAACAAATATTTCACATGATTTAAGAACACCACTCACTGCTATAAGAGGGTATCTTGATTTAATGGATAGTAGTAATCTTACTGTTAAGCAAATTAAATATTTAGAGATTATTGATAGTAAGGTAAAAGATTTGACAAGCCTTACAGAACAACTCTTTGATTTTTCAAAAGTCTTGGATATAGATAAAGAAATAGAAAAAGTAAATGTTTGTATAAATAATGTATTAGAGGAAACTCTTGCTAGTTTCTATGGTGTATTTAAAAAAAATAATATTAAACCAAGTATAGAGATATGTAATGAGAAAGTTATTAGATTATTAAATGAAAATATGCTTAAGAGAATATTTGAAAATATCATATCTAATGCAGTTAAATATAGTGAAGGTTGTTTTGAGGTCAAGTTGTATTATAATGGCACAATAGAATTTTCCAATAAAACGACTAAGATAGATTCTATTAGTTTAGAAAAAATTTTTGATAGATATTATACTGTTCGAAATGCTAAAAAATCTAATGGAATAGGATTAAGTATTGCTAAACAGTTAGTAGAACTAAATAATGGAGAAATAATAGCTAAATACAAAGATAATTGTTTAATCATTAAAGTTAAATTTTAGATAGATTATAAAGACAAATTAACAATGAGATCAACTAAAATGGTTGGTCTTTTTATTTTATACAAAAAGGAGGAATGTTATTGAATAAAATTGGAAAAAGATTAAAACAAGAAAGATTAAAAAATAATTTAACTTTAGAAACACTATCTAATATGACTAATATTTCTATATCTACTTTAAGTAATATAGAAAATGATAAAATAGAAAATATTAGTGGGGTTTTTTTATATAGATTAAGTAAAGCATTTAATATTGATTATAATTATTTACTTAGGTTAAGGTGGGATATATTTCCTACCTTTTTATATGAAAGGAAATCTTCTATTGGAAACAAATAAAATATACAATGAAGATTGTCTTTTAGGTATTAAAAAAATACCTGACAATTATGTTGATCTAGTAATAATTGATCCACCTTATGATATTTGCATTAAAGGTGGTAAACAAGGTAATTCAAGAGTTGCTAAGGATGTTAAAAAATTAGAAAATGAGTTAATAGAAAACAATTTAACTAATGGATTTGATATATCTATTTTAGATGAATTAATTAGGGTTATGAAAAACATAAATATTTATATATGGTGTAATGGAAGACAAATACCACTTTATATTAAATATTTTATTGAACAACTTGATTGTAAATTAGAAATTATTATTTGGGGCAAAACGAATCCTATGCCCCTTTATAGTAATAAGTATTTAGGAGATAAAGAATATTGCTTGTACTTTAGAAAAAAAGGTTTTTGTCAGCCTAAAAACTATGAAGATGCTAAAACAATATATTTATCTACTATTAATATAAAAGATAAGCAAAAATATGGGCATCCTACAATAAAACCACTTCCACTTATAAGGAAGTTAATAAGAAACAGTTCTAACGAAAATGATGTTGTTTTAGATTGTTTTATTGGAAGTGGTACAACAGCTGTTGCAAGTATTTTAGAAAACAGAAAATTTATAGGATTTGAAATTAATAAAAAGTATTATGATATTGCATTAAAAAGAATATCAGAAGTTAATAAGGAGGATGATATTAATGAATAATAAATATGATGAAATAAAGGAAAAACATCAACAAAGAGTAAATAACTTTCCAATGATATTTGCTTTTTCTCAAGAACAGTTATACGAGGGCATGAGAAAACTAGGCTTAAAATCAATTGATACTGATAAAATTTATGATATGGGTATGGGTTGTTTTATAAAAAAGACAGATATCGATGACTATAATAAAATGTGGTCGGAAATAAGAAAAGAACATAATGATTTAATTAATGCTGATAAAACTGGTGATGGTTATATTAAGGATATGTTTGTAAGTGAACTTGAAAATCATGAGTATAGTTATACCCATGATTTAGATGAAACATTAAATGCCTTAGAACTAACTAGGAAGCAAGTTTTTAATAGTCCTACTTTAAGTCATGGATTAGAACTTGCTAAAAAAGAGGTCTTACAAAAAGAATCGGAGGTTGATTATGAATATGAATAATATTGAAGAAAAGTTTGATGATTTACAAACAATTTTAAATTCATCTAAGGAATTTAGTTTTAAGAATGATTCAATTTTAAAATTGAAACAATATTATGGTAATAAAGAAATTTATTTAGATTTATCTAAAATAGATATTAATATGTTTGAAGATTTATATTATGATCCAGACAAAGAATTAGATGATATGGAGGATTATGATTTATAGAAGTAATTTAGTGAGGGATAGACTATGAGTTTATCCCTTATTATCTTACTTACTATACTAATAATTTTTCTAATATGTTTTATTTATATAGAACCAATTATTTCAAAACATAAAATTAAAAATAATAATGAGTATGGTTCAGCTAGATTTTCTACATTTAATGAAATAAATAAGAATTTTACAAAAGAAAAAATCAGCAATATTAATGAAGTTGGGTTCCCAGTTTATTATGATAAAAATATATCTCATGTTTGGTTTGATAAAGAAACTCCTCATTATGTTTATTTAGGATCAAGTGGTTCTGGTAAAAGTGTAACAGCAGTTATTCCTATGATTAGTTTTATTGCAAATGCTAAAGTTAAAAGAAGTATTTTTGTAACCGATCCTAAAGGTGAAATTTATCATACCACTTCTAAAATGTTGCATGATAAAGGTTATAAAGTTTTAACAATAGATTTTAGACATCCTGAACTTTCTAATCATATTAATATATTAGAGCCTATTATTTGTGAATATGAAAATTATATTAAGTATGACAAATTAATGAAAGATACTTTAGATAATGATTTGAAACTAGAATATCAAAATAAATCAATATCTAGTTATGCAGAAACTAATAGATTAATAACTTCTTTGGCATCTATGATTACCTATGATAAAACACAAGGAAAAGATCCCTTTTGGAATAATAGTGCTAAAAATTTATTAGAGGGTTTAATTGGTTTCTTTTTAGAAGAATATAAAGATGGAAAAATTAAAAGAGAACAAATAACAATGACATCTATTCGTAAATTTCAAAATTCTACTATGGAAGATAAAAATGCTAAAAAGTTTAAGTTTTATATAGAGCAAAAGCCTTATGGAAGTAAATCTAAAGATAGTTTAATACCAATACTATCATCTAGTGAAAATACTTATAAATCAATTACTAGTGTTTTTAGTGAGAAAATGGCAATATTTGATGATGTTAATGTTGCTAATGTAACTAGTAAATCTGATTTTGATTTTGATATATTAGGTAAAGAACAATCAGCACTATTTGTTATAGTTCCAGATGAAGATAAAATTTACTATACTCTTGTAACTATCATTCTAGGACTTCTATATAAAGAACTAGTAAAACTTGCTAATTCTACTGAAAATAAAAAATGTCCTATTGAAATTGACTGGATTTGTGATGAGTTTTCTAATTGTCCACCACTTGTAGAGCCAAGTATAGAATCAATAATTTCTGTTGCTCGTTCAAGAGGACTTAGATACCATCTTTTTATTCAAAGTTTAAGTCAATTAGACAATGTTTACGGTAAAGAAGTCGCACAAATAATACTTGATAATTCTGGAATGGCTTACTTGAAAACAAACACTATGGAAACGGCTGAAGCAATAAGTAAACGATTAGGTCGTATGACCTTAGAATCTTCTTCTATAAGTCAATCTGTAAGTTTGACTAATTATAATGGAAACAAATCAACATCCTTAATAGGTCGTGATTTATTAACATCAGATGAAGTTAAAAATTTGCACTATAAAACTATTATATTTCCGAATATAGGTTATCCAATATTTAGAGATACTGTTATATATAAAAAATTATCTTGTTATTCAAGTGGTGAATTAAAAAGAAAAATAACTCCACTTGAAGATTTAAGTTATACATATTTTACAGTTGAAGATATACAAACAAAATATGATAGATTATATAGGAATAGAAATAACAAAGAGATAAATAAAGAAGAACTTTCATTTTATGACAAATTTAAGACTGAAGAAATTAATAAGTTAAATGATATTGTTAATGTCGTTAATGATTTATTGAAAGATAAAATTAAATTATTTGAATTTAAAGAAAATAATAATCGCACATTTGCCAGTTTTGAATTAAAAGAGCCATTAAATACAAAAGAATCGATATTTCTAAAAGGAAAAATAAATAAAGAAGTATATCATTTAGAAATCGACAATGGAGATAGTACAAAATCAACTATTGAAATACATTTAAAGAATCCGTTAGAAAAAGATTTAACTTTGGAAAGAAAGGTACATAACAATGTCTAGTTCTTATTCAAATACTAAAGCAATAGAATTTAGTAAAGGTGATATGATGAATAAGAATATAGAAATATATAATTATGATTCTAATGGTAATAAAGTAGATCCAAGTTTAATGGTTATAAATATAAAAGTTATATATGAGATAGTAAAAAAATATATTAAGGAGCAAACTTCTTAATATGATTTTACTTTTAAAAAAAATCATGCTAGGATGTTTTTGTAAGTTTATAGTTTCTATAAAAAAGACCTTTATAAAAGCAAAGGAGGAATTATTATAAAGGCAGGACTATATGCTAGAGTTTCTACTGATATGCAATTAGAAGGTTATTCAATAGATGCACAAAAAGAATTTTTGCTGAGCTATGCCAAAAGCAAGGAATTTACAGAATATGAATATTATGTTGATGGTGGTTATAGTGGTAAAGATTTAAACAGACCAGAAATTCAAAGATTAATTCAAGATGTAAAAGAACATAAAATTGATACGGTCATTGTATTTAAACTAGATAGAATTTCTAGAAGTCAAAAAGATACATTATATTTAATTGAAGAAGTATTTAATAAATATGGTGTTGGATTTATTTCAATGAAAGAGAACTTTGATACAACAAGTCCTTTTGGCAAAGCAATGATTGGAGTGTTATCTGTATTTGCTCAATTAGAAAGAGAAACAATCCTAGAAAGAACAAGAATAGGAATTAAAAAAAGAGCAGAAGATGGATATTGGCGAGGAGGAGGAAAAATACCTTTTCCTTATAAATATGACAGGGAGCAAGGTATTTTAATACCAATACCAGAACAAGTTGAAATATTAAATAAAATGATTTCTATGTATTTAAGTGGTAAAAGTTTTAATAATATTGGTGAAGTTGTAGGTATGGACGAAAGAATGGTAGAAAGAAGATTATTATCTATAACAAATACTGGTGTTGTTCCATATAAAGGGCAAATTTATGATGGAAAACATGAAGCCGTTGTATCAAAAGAATTGTATGAAGAAATATTAAGGGTTAATAAACTAAGAAGTAGAGAAAAATATGAAAAACATTATTTACTAACTGGTAAAATAATCTGTGGTCATTGTGGTGCAAGATATCGCTATCAAAAATGGGGTAAAAGATTAATTATGTATTGCAATTCTCAGCAATCAAGTAAAAAGAGATACATAAAAGATCCTAATTGTAAAAATAAAAGGTGGGATACATTTGAAATTGAAGATATTGTATTAGAACAATTATTTTCAATGAGTTTAGATGAAAATTTATTTAATTCAACCTTTAACATTGCAACAGTCAATGTACTTAATGAACTAAAAGATAGAAAAGAAAGAATAAATAGACAAATTGAAAATTTAATCAATTTTATTTCAAATGGTATTGCAGTAGAAGAAACTAGTAAAAAAATAAAAGAATTAGAAAAAGAAAAAACAAATATTGAAGAGAAAATCAAAAATAGTGAACAAAGGGAAAAAGCAAACAAGGTTGCTTTTGAAATGGTAAAAAGTTTAAAATCCACATGGATGTATATGACTTTTGAAGAACAAAGAAGTATTATAGAACATTTAATAGATCGTGTTGTTATTGATAATAATAAAGTAAGTATCTATTATAAAATATTATAATTTTTTTTGAAGCTATTTTCTCGCACCATGTCTTTAATCCCGATAAGGCTCATACTTATTCCTAGCTTAAAGGAACTGATAATTGTCTCATAAGAATTAGGAACAACTAAGTATCTAAGAATTTGATACCTATTTGCACCAAAAGATTTCATTAACTTTATTTTAACTTTATCAGTATTATAAAAGCCATTAGTAATAACCATTGTTATAACAATAAAATTAATTAATATCGCCATAACAATAATACTTTTTACATTAGCTCCAGCGACGATAATAATCATTGGCCCAAGTGCAACTTTGGGTAAAGAATTTAAGCAAGTTAA
>UWSL01000023.1 GCA_900552975.1 uncultured Mycoplasmatota bacterium
TATTTTTTATATACACATTTTGGAAATTTATGATTTTAAATGTTCCACAGCTATTTTATATAATTTAGCCATGGCTTGATCATTATTATTTTGAGCCATATTTTTTTGCATCTTAGAAATTATTTCGGGATGATCAGCTATTTCTTTTAAGTATTTAGCAAACATATAGGATGTGCGGAAACGACGGCCATAACCATTTTTGACAAAGTATTTATAGTTAGCTATTTCTTGACCACCCGAACAGTTAATCATGATAACTGGTTTTTTAAAATATAAGCTTTCAGTTGTTTGAGCGCCACCTGGTTTAGTGATAACAAAATCACACATTTGTAAAAGTTCAGGAACATTATTGACATAACCTAAAGCTTTAATGTTTTTGATATTATATTTTTTAATCCAATATTCAACTTTTTCTTTAGCTGTTTGATTTTTACCGGCAATATAGATGAAGTTAATATTAATATTTTGTTTGATTAAGCGTCTGATGTAAGGAAGTGAGTGAGTTCCACCATTACCACCGCCACCGAAGAAGACACACAATGGACGATTATTATCAAAACCATATTTTTTCTTAGCTTTTAAGACATTGAAGTCATTACTTGTAATTGGATTAATCGGAATACCAATAGGCTTTATCTTTTCCTTAGCTACACCTTTTTTTACTAGGTAATTTACTTCATCACTATCACCAACGATGATGGCTTGCTCTTTTTTATAGCCATGAAGCCATAAAGCATGAGCTTCATAATCTGTTACTACAGTAATAAGTTTACAATGAGTATAGCCTTTACGATTATAATAATCAATTAAACTACTACCAAAAAAGTGAGTTGAAATAGTCATATCTGGATTAAAATCAGTAATAATCTTTTTCATACGTTTATTTTTAAAAAGTTGACCACTCATTTGATTAGCAATAGCACTACTTATTTTATTGTCAAATAAACTATAGATAAAAGACCACCCAAGAGGAAATTTAAGTAAAAAGAAATCAGTAGCCTTTTGACTTAAGTTTCCTATTATAGGGGTTGAATACTTTAATAAATCTATCGATAATATTTCTAATTCAGGATCCTGAGCTTTAAAATAACTTTCAATGTATTCAGCAACAGCGCGATGACCATTACCATACATCGCATAAGTTAGGAGAATTCTTTTTTTCATATTACCAACCTCTAGTTAAAATTATACTATATTTTTTGTTTAAATTAAACCTTTTAACGTAACTAGAAAACATTTACTATTAAAAGTAATGATAAATGATGCTTTTTTATGACTATTTATTAGATGATATTAAGTGAGTAACTAAACGCGTAAACATAAACATTTGTTTGACTTTAAAAAATGGCTATGATATTATTTTGATGGAGGTAATCCTATGGAAAAGAAGATAACAAAAAGACAAGAAGATGTTTTAGATTATATAAAAAAATATATTGTTGAGCACGGCTATCCCCCTGCAACTCGTGAAATCGGAGCAGCTCTTGGTTTGTCAAGTCCTGCAACAGTTCACACACATTTAAAAAGATTAGAAGATGCAGGTTACATAAAAAAAACAAATTCAAAGTTTAGAACTATTGAAATTTTAGTAGATAATGAATATGAACAAAAAAATGATGATTTAGTTAAGGTTCCCCTACTTGGTAAAATAACTTGTGGTAGCCCAATTGAAGCTATTGAAACCCCTGATGAATGGTTTACATTACCAGCAAGTTTAATTCCTGCTAAAGAAACAGTTTTCACATTACGTGCTAGTGGAGAATCTATGATTAATAAAGGTATTTATGATGGTGATGTTGTCATAGTGCAAAAGCAAAAAATAGCACGTAATGGAGACATTGTAGTAGCTATGACTATGGATAATGAAGTTACATTGAAAACATTTTATAAAGAAAATGATCATATACGTTTGCAACCAGAAAATGATACAATGGAACCAATTTATTTAGATAATTGTTATATTTTAGGAAAAGCTATTGGTTTATATCGTAGTTTATAAAATTAAAAAAACTTATTCATGATGAATAAGTTTTTTTATCTAAAGAATGCTAAGTATGAGATGAAAGCAATGAAAATAACTAAGCAAATTGCGCCATTAATTTGTTCACTTTTAGTTGTTTTATTTTTAATACCTACGGCCATACTAGCAAATATTCCTCCGACAAGGCCTCCGATATGACAAAAATTATCAATTCCTGGAAGTAAGAAACCTATTCCTAAGTTTAAAATTATTAAAGGAATTATTTCTGATTTTAAAACATTACCAAGGTATAAGCGATAATGGTAGCCAAAGTAAGCTAGTGCTCCAAGGAGGCCAAAGATAGCTCCAGATGCTCCAACAGAGAAACCACTACTTAGCAAGCACGATAAAAGACCTCCGCATATACCACTGACAAGAAAAATAATCAAGTATTTAACTTTGCCAATATATGTTTCAATTTGCGTACCAACAACATATAGTGAATACATATTAACAAGTAAATGTAATAAAGAGCCATGTACAAAAACATATGTTACTAAACGCCATACTTGACCACTAGCAATAGCATCTTTATATAAAGCCCCTGATAAGAAAGCTGCAACATTAGTTACACCAAAAATATCTTTCAAACTACCAAAAGCAAATAATTCTAAGCCAAAAAAGACAATAAAACATAAAGCAATTAAAATAGGGGTAACAACTATTTTTTTAGGTTTAAAAGTTTCTTCATAAGACTTATTTTCTCTTTCAGTCTTTTCATTGATATCCTTAGTAACGTTAATTATTAAATCAATACCATTAGTATCATTTAATAATTTTTCATTTATGTTAGGAAAAGCTGACAAAATATTTTCACTTATAATATGTGGATCATCATTAAAAATAGTGGCTGTTTCGATATGTTTGCGCTCTTCTATTTCTAAATTTTCATTAACATCTAAGAAAATAGTTAAAGTATTAACATTAAAAGACAGCGTTTTTTTCTTAATCTGACGAACAATACTTTCTGTCTTAAAATAGTCATATCTTAATTGTTCTTTATTAAAAATATTATTTGAATTGATTCTTATTATACGATATGGTCCATTATCATTTTCTAACCAAATTTCATCTTTCACGCCATTAACGACGATAGGATTATAATTTTCTTCCGTAATAAAATAATGGACTAATTTCATAATGAGTTCATCTCTTTTATTCATTACAACTGTACTCATATTATTCCTCCTGTATTTAATTTTATCTTACTTTTTTTAACTAGTAAAGTTAATCATAGATTAAATTAATTTATCATAATATTACTAAGAAGTTTAAATGGGGTGAATTGTTTGACTTATGTATTGTTAGTAATATATGTAATTGTTTTATCTTTATTGTCTTTTTTATTCTGTCATATAATCCAAGAAAACAAAATGAAAAATGACTTATTATTCTTTGTTTTTACTAATTATATTTTATCATTTTCTTTTATTGTTTTCTTTGCTTATTATAATGACTATCTCTTCAGCTTAGTAAATATCTTTTTATTATTACTGAATACTATATTTCTTAATTTTGAAATTAAGAATACATATGATAAATATAAATTTCTTTCAATACCATATTTAATCTATGTATTTTGTATCTTTTTTATTATATTGGATTTGTTTTTAATAAATCATTAATTTTTTTCTTCTAAAGTATCTAAGAAGTTTTGGAATTCTTGTGGTAATGGACAAGAAAAATGCATTAATTCATGAGTTATTGGATGAATTAAATCGATTTTACTAGAATGTAAAAATTGTCCAAAAGGAGTTGCTTTTTTAGAATTATAGACGGGATCATTGAAAACAGGATAACCAATATATTTCATGTGAACTCTAATTTGATGAGTACGACCAGTCTCTAAAACTAAACTAACTAAAGTATAACCGACGTATCTTTTTAAGACTTTAAGATGAGTGATGGCTTCTTTAGCATTTTTATCAGACACGGTCATTTTTTTACGATCAGTAGTATCTCTGGCGATAGGAGCATCTATTGTCGCTGTATCATGAGGAAATTCCCCAACTAATAAAGCAATATATTCTCTTTTAATTTTATCGTGATTTTTAAAATACTCTCCTAAAATAGCATGAGTTTTATTATTTTTTGCAACAATTAAAAGACCTGATGTATCTTTATCAAGACGATGAACAATTCCTGGACGGTCCTCACCATTGATATCACTTAAAGAATTAGTATAATACATTAAACCATTAACTAAAGTATTTTCTTGATTACCATTACCAGGATGAACAACTAAACCACTTGGTTTATTGATAATAATAATATCTTGATCTTCATAAACAATATCTAAAGGCATTTTACTTGGTAAAATATCTGTTTCTTTGATAAAACCATCTTTTATTTCAATTTCATCGTTAGGATGTATTTTATATGAAGCTTTTTCTACTCTACCATTGACCATTATATAGTTTTCATTTAACATTTTAGCAATAGTTGATCTAGTAAACTCAGTTTGTTCTGATAAATATTTATCTAATCTATTTTGATTTTGATTTTCTGGAACTATTATTTTCACTTACATCTTCCCCCTTTATTACAGCATAGATAAGTAATAAGACACCAATAACAATAGCAATATCACTTATATTAAAAACTGGATAATCATAATTAAATATTATAAAATCAAAAAAATCTCTGACATATCCTAAAAGGATACGATCAATTAAATTACCTGACATACCACCAATTAATAAACCGAAAGCAATATCATTACGAAGATTCCTTTTAAAACAAAAAATAAAGTGATAAATTAAGACAATCGCAACAATACTACCAAGGGCAATTAAAAGTGGCTGATTAGCTAGTAACCCCCATGCTACTCCTTCATTATGACATAATGTAAGAGAAAAAAAATGAGAAATTACAGAAACAGATTTATTCAATTTCAAATATGATTCAGCAAATAATTTAGTTATTTGATCGAGAAAAAGAATAATGGCAGCAACACCAATAATTTTTTTATTCACTTTTTTGCACCTCAGTTTCATTATATCACATATTTATTAAGATTACATCTTCCCCTATTTTACTTATATCATCGTATGATATTTTGTTTTCTTCTTGATGAGAAAAAAGTTTTTTAATGCTTCTTCTTGTTTCAATAATAAGAAAAATAATTTGACCTTGGGGATTTATTTCAGCATCAATAATACGACCTAATTTACGACCATCTTTTAAAGAAATAATATCTTTGTTTTGAAGTTCTGACAAATACATATAATCACCATTTAATTATATGATACTTTCTTATTTTATAAGACGTTTAACATTGTTAATAGCATTTTTTTCAATACGAGAAATTTGAGCTTGAGAAATTCCCAAGGTATCAGCAATTTCAACTTGTGTTTTACCGATAATGTAACGATCAATTAAAATTTTTCGTTCTTTTTCTTTCAACAATGATAGAGCTCTTCGCAAAGATATCAAGGTATCTTTATCATATAACGAATTTTTAGTATCAGCAATTTGATCTAGAAGATAGATAGTATCTCCCCCATCATTATAAATGGGTTGAAAAATACTAACTGGTTCTTTTAGGGAATTTAGAGCATAAACAATATGATATTCTGAAATGTTTAGTTCTGTAGCAATTTGGGCATTAGTTGGTTCAAGACCATGTATATTAGTATACTTTTCTTTAAATTCAATTATTTTATAAGCCATATCTTTAATGCTACGGCTAATTCTAATTGGAGTTGAATCACGATTATACCTTTTCATTTCACCAATAATCAAAGGAACGGCATAGGTACTAAAACAAACACCAATAGATAAATCAAAGTTATCGATAGCTTTTAGTAAACCAATACAACCTATTTGAAATAAGTCATCAATATTTTCTTTGGTTGTATTAAATCTTTTGAGAATACTAAGAACCAATTTTAAGTTACCATTTACAAGTGTTTCTTTGGCACTTAAATCCCCAGCTTGGTATGCTTGAAAGAGTTTGTTCATTTCATCATTTTTTAGAACTTGAATATTGCTTGTATTAATGCCAGTTATTTCAACTTTTTTATTATACATAAAAAATCCTCCTAAAAATATTTAGGAAGATTTAGTTGATTTTTATTCGTTTATTAAATTTTAAATTTATTTTTAACACCAAACAAACCAATTAAACTAATGATACCACCAATTAAGATGACTGCTATTGATAAAAAGGCTCCCGTTTTAGGATTTTCAGGTTCTTTAGTTTCTTCAGGAGCATTTGCATTATTTTGATTATTTTGTTTAAGTTCAAGTATCTTAGCAATGTTAAATTTTTCAGTATTACAATTACTATAATTGTCACAAACATTTACAGAAAAGTCTTTATCAGTAGGTTTGATTTCTTTTTCAAGTAAAGTTTTGTTTACAGTGGTGAAGCCTTCAATGTCAGCAAGCTCTTCTTCTGAGGAAATGACAATCTTACCACTATTTTCTTCTGTTACATATTTAATTGTATAAGATGGTTTATTTTTTAAGTTATTTAATGACGTTGTATAAAATTGATAAGTATTGTTAGCATCATAAGCTTGGGTAGCATAACCAAATATTGCCTCTTTATCATCAAAGCTTATTGACTCAAGTTCGCCAATATCAGGGCCAAGATAAATAATTTTTTCCAAGCGGCCAAATGACTTGGTTGGTTTTTTATCACTAGTAAGTTTGGCATTATATACATAAACAAGAGCAGAAAAAGTTGGATTTAGACACCAAAATTGATATCTTGACGAACAGCCACCTTCAAAAGTTGTCATATAAAGATAGCCATCATGATATTCCATTCCTTGAGTCGTTTCAACTGAACCAGTATCAAAAGAATATAATTTATTAAATTCATTATCTAAAGCATACATTTTTCGACCAAGAAAGCCAAAATATAAATCATTATATTTATCATAAGCAATAGCACTATAGCCACTGGCATTTTCAGTATAAGTTTTGGTATGTTCCATTGTATCTGCATTGTATGAAAATATTTCTTGATAGCTATTAGGGCCAACTAATAATACTTCATTTGTTTTACTATTATAGGTCATATCATTACCATGACCAGTATTATCATAAGACTTTTTATATAAAGTTTTAAAGTCAGCACCTGTATATGAAATAACTAATCCTCTATCTGGATTGGAATTATTACTAGAATAAAAGACTAGTTTATCTTTTGTTTTGGTGAAACCTTGAAGTTGTTTGTAAGTAAAATTATCATATGTTTCTTGCGGATATGGATATGCATATTTTTTAGTTATTTTAGATGTATAATCAAGGTAAGGAGAAGATTTAGTTAATTGCTTTTTGGATATATTAAGAACGGGACGAATACCTCTTTTATTAGTAATACCAACAAGACGATTATTACCATATTCAGTTATAGTGTAAGCGTAAGTTTGATCAGCAGGATATAAATCTTTAGACCAAAAACCATAGTAATTTTTTAGCTCTTTATTATCATAATAATATGAATTAAACATAAAACGTGAATACGTTAATCCATTATTATTTACGCTGATAGCATCAGGATTTTCGGCGCTTATTTCTGGTTTAGTACTTAGTTTCATGAATTTAACGATAGTGTCTTCATCAATGATATCAAGGTCTCCTTGATAGTTAGTCCATTTTTCTTTTGTTTGTTTTAAAACATTTTCATAATTATTATAAGTATCGCTAGCTATGTTATGGTCAAGCATTATTTTTAAATTTTCTTGATCAGCAGTATCATTATCTTCTAAAACAATAAAACGATAACAAGTTGTATCTTGATTATAGAAAGTCCAATAATTTGTTTCGTCGCACTGTTTGTTATTTATTGGATCAAAATAAGCATAATCAGTAATGGAATACTTTTCAAAAGCGTTTACACTAATGGGAATTAAAAAAATTAAAAATGCTAAAATATTTTTTTTCATACTATCTATCATCCTCTACTATATAAATGGTAGCATATGAGTGAATAGATGACAACAATTTTTAAAATAAAAAAAGTGCTATGCACTTTATTTATTTTAACGGGGAATAAAAGAAGTAGGTTCATTCTGTTTAGCTTCAGGTTTAAAAGTTTCATTAACAAATGAAATGAAAAAAGTTAATGAAAGTAAAATATTGAAAAACAAAGCAACAGACGCAAGTAAAAGGCTATCAATTGTTGTTTTATTTTCTTTATGTAGACGAGTTATAATAGAAGTTACTATTCCTAGTATACCTAGAATAATACCTAATATTAAATATAAAAAAGAAATATTAAAAAGAAAACAACATAATATAGATAAAATACTAAAAATATAAGCAATTATATTTATGATTTTTTTGTTATCTTTTAATTTTTCAAGCATTTTTCTAACTCCTTTATAATTTATTGATATTTGTTTTCACTAAATTCTTCAAAGATATCCATCAAGTATTCGCGACGAGCAATTGGCTCTAACCATTGTTCCGGTATTTGATCATAACCGTAAATTATGCCACATACTGCTCCTGTTAAGGCAGCAATGGTATCAGTATCTTCACCTAGATTAATGGCACCAATAATGGCTTCTTTATAATTTTCAGATTTTAATGAAACCCAAATAGTTGCTTCAAGTGTATCCACTATATAAGATGTTGAATTTATATCTTTTAATTTATATTTAGTGATGTCATCTTTTAAAAGTCGGGCATATGCTTTTTCAGCTTCTTCACCAAACATTGAATAATCAACACATTTAGTCATGCTATAAGCTGAAAATTTATCTTTGTCATTTAATAAAAACATGATAAATCGCACATATATGTAACACCCCATTTGACTAATTGGATGAGCATGAGTAATTGATGAGATATTTTTTACCAACTCTATTATCTCAAAGTCTTTAAGACGTTTAGCTACAGCATAATAAGCAATTGGCAATATTCGCATTAGGGAGCCATTGCCATTACTATTAATATCTTTAAGACCGCAACTTAGCGGATCTTTTCGTTGTTCGTTATATTTAGAAATAGCAGCATTGCATGTGTTACCTATATCAAATACTTCTTTATAAGGTGTATAATCTGCATGATATTTCCAAGAAACAAATTTTAAGGCAATATCATCATAGTCAATAGTTAGTTTTGCATTAATAGAATCTATCGTCGCAATAAGCATAGATGTATCATCACTCCATGTTCCTTCTGGTACATTATGAGTTTGATACCCAATCATTTTAGTAACAGGTTTTTTTAATAATTCTTCACGACTTTGGAATTCAAGAGGAACTCCCATAGCATCTCCTACGACAAATCCCATTAAACCACTTATGTATTTCAACCTCATGATATCACCCACCTAAATTAATTATACTATATTTTTTAAAGTTTTAATATATTTTAAAGTATTAAATTGTTTTTTCTTTGATTATTTTTTTAGTATCTAAATCAATTAGATAGAAAGTTTTATTTTCATAAATAAAGCAAGTATGTTCAGGATAAAGTTTAGGAATACCTACACTACCTGGGTTTAATTTTTTACCATCTAAATTATAAATATGTGTATGACCACAAAGACAATAGTTGTTACCTATCAGGTCTATATATTTATCAAACAAATGACCATGTGTTAGATAAAAAAGATTACCATCTAAATTAATGGTGTCATAGTCTTTACTTAAAGAGAAGTCTGTAACCATGTCATCTACTTCCGCATCACAATTACCGCGAACCGCAATAATTTTATCAGTATATTTATTTAATATTTCAGCAACAGCCATTGTTTCATAGTCTTCTGGCAAGGCATTACGAGGCCCATGATATAAAATATCTCCTAATAAAATTATTTTATCAGGATTTTCGGCAATAAAAAGTTCTTCTAATTTTTTAGTATATTTTAGTGAACCGTGAATATCACTAGCAATTATTAGTTTCATATTATTCCTTCTTTCTTATATTAATCAATATGATTAGCAATGATCCATTTTAAATCTTCAATTGCTTTGTCAACATTAAAATGACCATTACCAACTGGGTAGTAAACAGGAAAGCATTTGTATGTATGATTATCAATTATTTTTTCATGATATTGTTTACGATTTTCAGAAACGGATATTTTTTTATGTAAAAATATTGAACTAACTTGGTTACCAAATAAAATAATTATTTTAGGTTCAACGATGGATATTTCTTTTTCTAATAAGGGTAAGTAGTCCAAGAAATAATTGTCTTTTAAAGGACGAGCATCAGTCTGGGTACATTTTCCGAGATTAGTAATAAACACATGATGATCTTTAATATTTTGGTAAACTTTTTCAGCAAATTCTGGAGTCCATTCTGAACCTTTTATTTTTTTGATTTCAGTGAGAGTAGAATCATCTAGTAAAGCAATTTTGTTGAATAAATCCCAAATGTTTTTTGTACCAAGCCAGGGATAATAAGAACCAGTCCAGTTATTTAGAGAGGCGACGTTGCGACCGGTTGGATTCATAAAAACAAAACAAATTTGGGGATGTTCTATTTCTCCCCCATTATAAATTGAATGTAGAGAAGGATCGCCATATATTTGTTGTAATTTATCATATTCACTATTTAAATCTTTTAATTGCATTCTATCACCGCTATAAGTATACCATAGTGCTTAATATTTCCTAAAATTTTTTTAATAAAAAAATTTAGTCTTTTGGACTAAATTTTATGGAAGTATGCTTTTTTTCTTAAAAGAACTATTGAAAGTAAGATAATTGATAAAGCAAACAAACTGTATTTAGAGATAAGAACTGAAGTTTCAGGATTTTTTTCTTCAGATTCTTTTTCATCAGAATCATTAGGAGCTTCTGATTTATTAAAAGAATCGCCTAAATCTTCTAAGTTTTTTATTGAAGCGGCATATGAGCCTTCAAGTTTAGTAAAATCAGCATTTGAGTCAACAATTGTTGTTAGAGTAACTTTTCCGCTATTATCATCTACTTTAGTATATGTTTGTGTATGTTTATAGCTATTAATACCGAAAGTTTCACCATCAGCATTAAAAAGATCATTATATGTTACGTTAGGAAAATCTAGAGGAAGAACTTCTAAAATACGATTAGGAAATTCAGAATTAGGAATCGTTAACATATCACTAGATCCGGTCACTCCGTCAGCTAAAATAACGTAACTATTAGTAGTAGAACTTCCATTATTTAAAGAATGAGCAACTTGAAATAGAATAATTTGTAATTGATAAGCTGAAGCATCAAGTAAATCAGCTCCTCTAGCAACCGCTACGGCAGATATAGCAATGGCTGGAAGTTTTATTTGGCTTTCCTTTTGAGCTTTATATTGTTCATAAGTTAATCCTTTGGAAAAAGTCATCTCTTGAGTAAAAGTTATTGTTCCATCACTATTGATAACATAAGCAATCTCGCTACTAGTTCCATCAGTATCTTTAATAGTAATCTTTGTATCATCAACAGTATATGTTGATGTATCATCAGTACATGTCCAACCACTTTCGGTAGCTTTGTCTTTATAATCAGCACAAGCTGTTCCAAATTTAGCAAAAGCAGCACTTAAATCATCTTTTGTTAAATTTTCTGCCAATACACTAAAAGGCATCATTAGAGTTAACATAAACGCAGTTATAAATATTTTCTTTTTCATACTATCACCTATGTTAATTATGACATATTTTATTTTTTTAGAAAATAGCTTTTTGAAATTTACATTTTCCTTAACACTAATTTGACAATTATTTATCGTATATCTTTTTATTTAAATCTAATCCTTCTAATTGCAAAGCTATAATTAATTCATTTATTTCTTGATCAGTAAAAGTTAAATTTTTTAAATCTTTTCGTTTTAATTGCCAAAGTTCTTTAATTGTTTTTATTTTACTTAAAGAAAGTTTTTCTTTTAATTTAGTAGAGATCATTAATTTTTCTATTTTATCTTCAATCCAACACATAATATCACCTATTTCTTATAAAAAAACAAGTAGTAAACGGTCTTAGTTCTAAGGCTACTTGTTATAAATTTATTTTAACATTTTTAATTTTTTTTCGTAAGCTTTTTCAATCATTCCATGGTTTTAAAACTTCATCGCTTATTAAGGAAGCATCAAAGCGATAATGACCAGTAATTTCGTTTTTTAAAAGATAATCTTCTTCCCTATTTGGTTGTCCGCTATTATGAATGACATATGTTATACCATTTTTGTTACGTTTATCAGATATTATTCCAATATGTTTAGTATTGCGAAATATGACAATATCACCAGGTTGCCATGAAGCAATCTCTTCAGGATTAGTTGTTAATGATTGAGCATATTTAGAAAAGAATACTTTAAGTGGACCAACACGGCGAAAATCGATATTAGGGTCTGGAGTAGCAACATAATCTTTATAGTCATCATAGTTATTTTTGATATCTTCATTAACCATATCTTTTAAGGAATATCCAGCATTTTTAAAAGCACGCCATATAACGTCCGTACAAACACCAATATTATCTGGAGGATAAGCATTTTCATAGTATTCACTTTTATAAGCTGGATGATTTTGAGCATCGTTGCGTGCACCTATTACAAAGGCAGAATAATCATCGATATTGTCATGATTATAATCGATTTTACTATAGATAGTTTTAATATTAAAATCACTAGCTTTATATACTTCTTTGGGAATTAGATTGAAATAGTTCATTAAATATAAAACAACTAATGTAAAGACAATGATGACACCTATTAAATAAAATGGTTTTAAAATTTCTTTTTTAGCTTGGTTAACTTGGGGCATTTTATCACCTTCTATTTATTATAATTAGTAACTAAATCATCTAATAACTTAGTTTTATTTTGATTAATATTATCTAGATACTTTTCAATATTTTTTAATAACTGATTATCATTGTTTAAAAAATAATCTTTAGTTGTTTGAGCAAATTTAATAATGTCATTATCTTGGCAATTTTTCTTTTGACCAATCATTAAAAAATATTCAAGATAATAAGTTGTTTTTTCTGTTACTTCACTATTCTTTAAAGGATTTTTATAATTATTAATTAAATAATTTAAATATTTAGTTGCTGATTTAAGATTAACAAAGTCTTTCTCTTTATTCTTATCTTTTAATTTAGATTTAGCACTAGTAAATGCTTTTTGCATTGTTTTATCTTCATGATATGTATTATAGAATTCATTTACTAAATCAGTTTGATTGCGAATAATTTTATTTAACAAATCTTTAAGATCATTCTTTTGGGTTACTTTTAAATTAAGGGCATAGTCTTTTGTTATCTGACCAAGTTTTGTGATAGAGTTATTGGATAGTTTATCTGAGGATGTACCTATTTTTTCCAAGTAAGTTGCATATTTTAAAATTTGTTCTTGTTCTTTAGAATTTTTCTTTAGAAATTCATACTTATCATTTATATAATTGATTGCTGTGGTGATTTCTTTGATGGAAATATTTTCAGTATCTTTAATAGTTTGAGTAACCTCTTTCTCAATTTGTTCTTGTTGTTTTTTTATTTTACTATTACAGCCACTTAATAGAAATAGAAAAATAATTAAAACTAAAATATATTTTTTTTTCATAAGGAAACCTCTTTCTAATTAATTTTAACACATTATAGTAAAAAAGAAAGAGCTAGTCTTTCTTTAATAATAAACGCATCACTTTATAAATTTCAAAGACAACTATAACAATTAATGAAAGGAAAAAGATTTTGGCAATTGTTATAGGAGCTAATGGGGTTACTTTTAAGAATTTGGCTGTAAAGTCAAGTTCAGAAACAATAATTTGTAAAATAATTGAACCAAAAACTGTTAATATAACTATTTTATTATCTAATAAAGTCTTTTTAAAGACAGATTTTTTTTCACTACGGCAATTTAGAACATCAACATTTTGAATGAAAACCATTAACATCATAATAACGGAACGAGCTGTAATTAAATCTGTTTCATTATCTAACATGAATTTCCAAGTTAAGAAAACAACAAGACTTATTGTGATACCTAAAATTAAAACTTCAATCATTAAATCTTTTGAAAATAGTGATTCTTTAGTGGAACGTGGTTTAGCGCTCATAACATCTTTTTCTGTTTTTTCAAAAGACAAGGCGACATCTTGCATTCCATCAGTTATAATATTTAACCATAATAATTGAATCGCAACTAATGGGATATCATAACCAAAAGCAATTGATAAAAGAAAGAAAGTTACTTCAGCAAAACCACAACCTAATAAAAATAAAATAATTTTACGAATATTACTATAAGCTGTACGGCCTTCTTTAATTCCTTCAACAATGGAAGTAAAATTATCATCAGTAACAATCATTGATGCTGTTTCTTTGGCTACATCAGTTCCTGATCCCATTGCAATTCCGATGTTTGCCGCCTTAATGGCTGGAGCATCATTTACTCCATCACCAGTTACAGCTATAAACTCACCTTGTCTTTTGAAAGAGTTAACAATATCAAGTTTATCAAGAGGTGTTACACGAGAAAATACTTTGATTTTACTAACAAATTCATCAAATTTTTTTTCGCCTTTTTTTCGATATTCCTCAACTTCTTTAAAAGTAGCTACTTCTTCTTTTTTAGAACATAAACCTAATTCTTTAGCAATTGAAAAGGCAGTTAGAGGATGGTCACCTGTTATCATAACAACTTTAATGCCAGCCTTTTGACATTCTTTTAAAGAAGATTTAACTTCATCTCTAATCGGATCGATGAAAGCTACCATACCAATAAAATTTAATTTTTTTATATCAGTTAAAGTCGTTCCATTAACTTTGCCATCAGCAAGAGCAATAATACGGTATCCTTTTTTAGTTAATTCTTCATTTTGCTTATGATATTCTTCTTTAGATTCAGAAAATGTTAATACTTTTTCTAAAGAGCCCTTAATTGTACAGTAAGTATCAGGTCCTTTTTTATAAAAGACGGCAGAAAATTGATTTTCAGACTCATAAGGGATAGTTTCAATGATTTCTGGCTTTGAAGTAATATTTAGTTTAGCAGCTAAACTTAAGAAAGCAATATCAATCGAATCACCAAACGAGTCCCATGTGTTCCCTTTAAATTCAAGATGAGCTTCATTATTAATAGCTCCTAGTAATGCAATTTCGCGAGCTTTTTCGAGTGGAGCATTAGCAACTGGAATAACTTTACCATCTCCATTATAACCAGAACCTGTTATTTCATATTTTGAACCATCAGCCAGGACAATTTCTTTAGCTGTTTGTTCATTAACTGTCAAAGTACCAGTCTTATCAGAAGCAATAACTGTACAACTACCAAGTGATTCTACAGAATTTAATTTTTTGACAATAACATTTTTCTTAGCCATTCTTTTGGAAGCAATTGTTAAAGCCATTGTTAGAGCAAGAGGTAAACCTTCTGGCATAGCTGAAACACTTAGAGCAATAACACTTAAAAAAATAGAATTTAAAGGATATCCTTTACTTAGTAAAACGCAAGTTGTGATAATAGCAATAAAAATAATTATGATACTAATTTGTTTAGAAAATTTTTCAATTCTGATTGTTAGTGGCGATTTTTCTTCTTCAGTATGACTCACTTTATCAGCGATGCGACCAATTTCTGTATAAGTTGAAGTTGAAGTAACTATGGTTTGAGCTCGACCAGTAATAACAGTTGTTCCGGCATAAGCCATATTTTTGCGCTCAGCTAGTGGAATTTCTCCATTTAAAACTTGATTATTTTTAACAATACCTATACTCTCGCCCGTAAGTGAAGATTCATTTACTTGAAAATTGTGTGAATCTATTATTCTGGCATCAGCGCTTATTTTATCGCCACTTTCCAAAAGCATTAAATCACCTAAAGTAAGATCTTTTGAAGGAATTTCAATTTCCTTGCCATTACGAATAACTCTAGCAGTTACTTTAATCATATTAGTTAAACTTTCAGCATCTTTGCGTGCTTTCCATTCTTCATATGTTCCCATAATGACATCAATCAAGATAATAAAAATTAAAGCAATTGCATCAATATATTCTTTAGCAATAAAAGAAAAAACAACTGTCATTACTAAAATTAATTCAATAGGATTTTCAAACTGTGAAATGAAAAGATGAAAAATACTTTCTTCAGCTGGGCGTGGTAGTTCATTAGCACCATATTTTTCTAAACGTTTATTAGCTTCTTTACTTGTTAATCCCTCTTCGCTAGTTTCTAATATTTTTAGTGTTTCTTGAACACTTTTATCATAAAAATTCATAATGTACTTTTAATTATTTTTGAAATATTATCAAAATTAATTTATCCTTTCTATATTTTTATATAAATATTTATT